>DRLW01000718.1 GCA_011375275.1 Bacteroidota bacterium | reverse complement strand
CAGCGTGCCAGAGCACTGCGCACCAGGGCGGTTCTCGGCTACGGGGCGATGTGGGTGGCCATGCTGATGTATTTTTTCGCCGCGCGTTCACACAGCCTGACCCTCCTGCGTCAGCATGAGCAGCGAATCGCCGTGCTTTCGGAAAAGGCCGGGCAGGTCATCCCTACATTTCAACAGGCAGTACGCCTGCTGAAAGAGCGGACTGCGATGGAGAAAGAACTGGCAGCTTTGCAGGCGGACATGTACGAGCCCGCGTTTGTCGCAGACCTGTTCGCTGGCCTCGAAGCGGATATCGCCGGCAACATGTGGCTGGAATCCCTCGATTTTGCCCCTGCCTATGGCAAACAAAGCAGGAAAAAAGGGCGCAACAAAAATGCTGTGACAGGGCATGTGCTGCAGGTCAAAGGCTTTGTGCTGCTGGCCCCGCGGATGCGCGAGCAGGATACAGTACAGCGCTTTTACCACAGGTTGCAAAATCGCCTGCCCTTCAGTATGGCAGAGGGTAAGATGCGGCTCGATGATCTCAGAGTTGCGAAAATAGAAGAGCAGTACTACTACAATTTTGCGCTCTCTTTCGCATGGCCTGCCACGAATGTGAAATAGAAGAAATGAAGACAAAAATCTCTGTCCAACGGCCGATTTTCAGGGGAACGGAATCGTTGCGCACGGTTCATGATACATGTGCATAGGCTGTAGAGCGACACTCATGTCGCGTGGGACGATACTTTTCGTTATTACAGGATATGGGAAAAATCAGAGAAATAGTCGGGATACTGGGAGCGGGGAAAATAGTTTTCGGCCTCATTTTGTTTGCCTGTGGCTACGGATTTTTGCAGTGGAGCATGCTCTGGGCTGTGGATAAACGCGCCGGGCAGACCACGGAACAGCTCATGGCCCTGCGCAGGCACTATGCTGCTCTGAAAAGCGTGCCTGTGGATAGCGCCCTGCAGCATCTGCGGGCTCAGGTTGCCCGGCTGCAGAAAAAACTCGATACCATACACGCCCGCAAGGTCGCTGTGGAAGAAATCCCGCTGCTTGTCTCCCGTATCGGCAAGAGAGCAGAGCGCGCTGGGTTGAACACAGTCAAAATCAGCGTGCAGCAGGAGAGTGAGCCTGTGTCCGGCCGTCCGGCCCGTGTGCATGCACGCCTTGAACTGGTGGGAGAATATGCCGGAGTGCCCGCACTGCTCGCTGCTCTCGATGAGCTCGATCCCATGGTATTTGTCTCGGCATTCAACGTACACCGGGCAGGCAAGATCGGCAGTGATGTGGCCGTGAGTCTGCATCTCATCAGTTACATTGGCGAGAACCATGAACCTGAAGACTCTGTTACAGAATAAGAAAATTTTGTCTGCAGCGGGCGGTGTTGCTGTGGTCAGCGTTCTGGTGCTCTTCTGGCAGGTACCGCAGGAACAGGCTCCTGCGCGGGCCATGGATACAAATGATTTGATCGCCATGCTGGCCCGCTACGAAAAAAAATATGCCGCCCCTTTACGCGAGATAGCCATGACCGCACAGCTCAGCTCTGATGAAGCTTTCCGGGACAGGCCTCGTGTGCGCGTGCGGCGAAATGTTTTTTCCATGCCGGGACTGCAATTTGCTTCGGCCCCGCAGAATCGCGGCGGGAATCTGCTCGAAGGCATACTCTACGACGCTGCCAGAGCGCTTGCTGTCATCAACGGCACTGTCGTCACCCGGGGAGACTCCGTGAGCGGATACCGCGTGGCGGATATCACTCCGACCGAGGTCGTACTGCAGGCAGGCGAGGAAAACATGGTGCTGCGTTTGATTGAAGATGAGCCCTAGGCACAGACAGGAAGAGAATGAAAAATTTGGAGACAATCGTGAACCCGAAGCTGAAAATCGGCCTGGCTGTCGTGTTGGCAACCGTGATGACCGGTTCGCTGGTGCTTCCGTTGCAGGCCCGGCAAGAGATCCAAAAAGCCGGCAAAGGGCTGATCTCATTGCAGTTGTCGGGTTCCTCACTGCGCAGTACTCTGGAGATGCTCGCTCGCCGTCTGGGCAGAAATATCATGATCGATGCCGAAGTCCCGGACCAGCAACTGAGCATGTCGTTGCAGTCGATCCGTCCGCGGGATGCCTTTGCCGCTATTCTGGCAGCCCATGAGCTTGGCTATAAAGTGCTCGAAGGCAGCGTGCTCTATGTCGCCCCTTTGGAAAAAATCGATCAGAACCAGGAAATTCGTCATATTCACTGCAAGTACGCTGATGCAGTAGAGCTGGTCGATATTCTCACCCGGGTCAGTGATGGCAAAGGTGGGGCGGTAATGGCTGATGCGCGAACGAATACACTGATCATCCGCGAACGGCCTGAAGTACTGGCCAGGATGGAAAAGCTGGTTGCAGAGTTGGACCGCCCGACCATGCAGGTCTATATTCAGGCGGAGATCGTCGAAGTCTCCTCCTCTGATGGTGAAAAGTTCGGTATCGAGTGGATTCTGAAGGAGCTGCGCAGCAAAGACCTGGAAGGGCGTGCCGGCTCAGACTGGCTGCTGCAGGGATCCGCTGCAACGAACACCACCGGTACAGTGGGAAGCAGTACCACAGGCACCAGCAGCACAGATTCGCAGTTTCCCTTTCCCATTGGTTCCGGTTTCGGGATCGGTATTCTCGGCACCAACGTCAGCGTGGTGCTGCGTGCCTTGCGGGAGTCAAATCAGGTCAACCTGCTCTCGCGCCCGCGCATCGTGACGCTGGATAACCAGGAAGCCAGTATCGAAGTAGGGGATCAGATCCCATTCAAAGTATTGAACCAGTTTGGCGTCACCTCTTTTGAGTTCAAGGATGCAACGATCCAATTATTGGTGAAACCGCATATCATCGATTCGTTACACCTGGCACTGGATGTGACACCAAAGGCCGATTTCCAGAATGGTTTTACACCGGATGGCACACCGATAATTTCGACACGCCGGGCGCAAACGCGCGTAAAAATCCGCGACGGCGAAACCGTGGTGATCGGCGGCCTGATCCGTGATTCCGAAATCAAGAGCGAAAAACGCATCCCTGTGCTGGGGCGTTTGCCCTGGATCGGGTTTTTATTTCGCGATACTATTTCGACTGTGCAAAAAACAGAGCTGATCGTTTTCATCACGCCGATAATTATGAGGGAAGGCCGTCACGAAGGCCTTTTCGAATCGGAAAAAGCGTTACGGAAAAAAGTGCGGGATAAATCTCAATAGACGAGGCTGTGATGGCGAACAAACGACAAAATGCAATTCTCGTGGTCGATGATGACCGGGTTACCTTGAAATACATGCAGGGAATCTTGCGTAGTATGCCCTGCAAGGTCTATTTTGCCCAGAGCGGCAGGGAAGCACTGGCCCGGGCGGAAAAAGTCAGGATCGACCTCGCTTTCATCGATATCGTGATGCCGAATATGGATGGCTTTGAGACCATGATGCGCTGGAAAAAAATCCAGCCCGAGACCAAAATCGTCATCATGTCCAGCTATAACGATGATGCCACTGTAAAGCGCGCCATCGAACAGGGGGCTCATACCTATCTCTTCAAACCGATCAATCGCATCGATGTGTTCTCCATCGTTTCCAAAACATTGAAAAACGCCGGCATGGACGCGGTAATATCCTATAACCTGAAAAATTCATAACTTCTGTTCTCCGGCAGATATGCCACCATCTCCCCGCTCCCTCATCCCAGTTTCCCGCAGGAGAATACCGGATCTGCTTTTTTTCCGTGCTTGCGTCAGAGAGATTCCGGCACTCCGCTTCGTTGCGGCCGTAATGACGGTACAGGGAGCGACGCCTCGTCCTGCCATTCCAGTTCACAGCAGGGGAATACCGGAATCCTTCTTTTGGCTCTTCCTCAGATTG
>DRLW01000717.1 GCA_011375275.1 Bacteroidota bacterium | reverse complement strand
CTGAACCGTACCAAAGAGCATGCGGTTACCGACAAACTCCTTGAAGCCATAGCCACGCATGGTACCGATACCTCCGACAGTGAGCAAATGCTGAAAAGCTGTGCTGCCCGTACGGCTGCCGAAGAGCAGTTTCGTCTTCAATCGCTGATTGGCAAAAGTCGGCCTGAAGTACTTCACGGTGAGAAAAAGGCCATTGGTTTCAAAATCCCGGAAAGTTTTCTGGAAGACAGCATCGATGAGCCAACCGGAGATGGGAAAGAGAGGATTATCGCGGAAATCGAACTCAGCAGCGAGTTGTATCATGCCCTCGCGGCCCGGTGCAAACGCTGCCACGGGATACGGCGTCGGGTTTTGCGCAAAGGTGCGGTCGGTCGCGAACGAAAACAGACTCCAGTCTGTGTTCGGTGAGGTGGAGAGCACGTTGTAATCATAATCGCTGTATTCGATGCGTACGGTATGCACTTCCGCCAGTTTATAATCGAGATAAACCTGCACACCTTCGCGGCCGACGTAGTCCATATAATCACGGTGTGCAAAAAGCGCCTGCAGGCTGTTTTCCATGCGACTGATCGACCAATCGTCATTGGTGAAAATCTCGTCAAACGCACGTGCGCCGAGGGTGAGGCGGGCAGGGAGAAAAAAATCGTATTCAACGCCGGCATCCCAGAAAAGCCGCTGCGATGGCTCATTTTTAAACCCCCAGCCGATCTCCGTACGCAGCGAGAGATCCTTCACACTTTTGGGCCTCAGGGTGACCACCGCGTTGAGCGCAATGCCTTCGACACGATTAAAACGGGGGAATGTGTTATATGTCAGGGTTTTGGGGGGCTCGAAAGAAAAGAGGGTTTTGGTTTTTTGAAAAGAAAACTGCCCGAAAGCAGCGGAGGCGCTTAGCAGTATGCACAAAAGGGGAGCAGCGATTTTTCTGAACAACATGTATCCTCCAATAATTTTCAATCCTGACAGGACGTGGGAAGGTGAACACGGCTGCCCTGTGTAACGGAGTTTGCCTCCCGGGCCTCACCGCGAATCATCCGACTCCCTCACATAACGCCGGTAGTCCCCGAACTCGATGCGCGGCAGGTTCTGCACCGGCAGGTTGTAAACATACACCATCACCTGCAGTTCCTTGCCGTCGCAGATGGCAGGGACTTCTTTGCGCACGTACAGGCTGCGCTCCGGGTGTGTGGTATTATAGCCCTCGATCGTATCCAGCGTATCCAGCACGAGATCCGGATCAGTGATTCGGTAAATTTCACCGACTACCTCCGGGCCGCTTTCGTCCGGAACAAAAGCCGGAAACGAGCCGGCATCATACAAATAGCCTCTGACCCGGCCCTCGCCTGCAAACTCAGCGCGGTAGGGCTGCTGCAAAAATGAGGACTTGGGGAAGCCGCGCAGCAGAGTTCCATAGACAAATAAATTGATCGTTTCAGGTGAGCCGTTCTGCATGCAGACTCCAGCGGATTTGTTTCATGTCAGGGAGTATCTTTATTCTATGCGTCAGCGTTTTCACCGGTAGCCTGAAAAGTTCACACTTATTTCAATCATCCCGTCTTTCCCTGCGCACAGCACTGATTTTCTATCAATCGGTGTGGCTCGCTTCTGCAGTACCATCATCGATTGCGGTAAAGCGGTACAGACCCGGCAATAGAGTCAGGCAATATAACGATTCGACTGTTGAATGTCAACATCAGGGGGCATGGCAGCCCCCTGGCATCAGCGGGTGGTTTCATAGCCTTTTGCAGCCCATCCACGCATGCCCTGGTACATGTGATAGACTTTATCGAACCCCTTGCTCTGCATCATCTGCATCGCCCGTCTGCTGCGCCCGCCGGAAGCACAGTGCACCAGGAAGGTTTTGCTTTTATCCAGAGAATCGAGTTTGGCGGCAAAATCCTTGTCGAAAATATTCAGCAGCGTGGCGCCGGGTATGTGTCCTTGTTGAAATTCCTGCGGTGTACGTGTATCGAGGATAACGAACTGGTCGCTGTCTTTATTTTTCTCGATCAGTTGGCGCGCCTGCTCTACGGAAATATCGCCATAGGCAAGCTGGCCGGTTTGCTCTTCAGCCGCAGGGGCTTTGGCCGTTTCCTGGGCTTTTTGCCCGGAACAGGCCGTCAGTAACAATGCGGTAAACAGGATGGGATAGAGGATTCTCTTCATCGATCGTTCTCCGAATTTTGGTTATTGTTTCAGTCTGGCGGCTCATTCACAGTTGCTGCCGCGGGGACAGGCCTCGATCATGCACCGGGCACTTCTTCCTCTGCAGGCACGGGCAGGCCGAAGTACTCATGGATGAACGCCTTCAGCGGGCCCTCATATTTCGCATATTGCACGAGGGCATAGAGTTTTTTCTGTTCTTTCTGTAATTTCCCGGCCAGCCAGTCTTCATCAGTCAGCTCCGGCGGCAGCGCGGCTGTAATCTGTACGTTTTTTTCCTCCGGATGGCCGGAGATGACACCATAACGGTCGAGCATACTCAGCACTGTCTCCAGGCGATAGTCGTGGCGATTTTTGAAGTGCAGTTGTTCCTTCAGCCACTCCAGGCCATAGGCATTCACTTCCTGCCTGCGTTCGCTGAGCAGATCATACACGCGCTGATAAAACGCCGCATCGGGGTTATTCCATTTGAGAAAATCCATCTGAATCAGCAAATCCTGTTCGTCATAAAGAAGGGCACAGACAGATGGTTTCCCGTCGCGGCCGGCGCGGCCTATTTCCTGGTAGTAGGCCTCCAGCGTACCGGGCAGCTCGGCGTGAATAACGAAACGGATATCCTCCTTGTCGATACCCATGCCGAAAGCGTTGGTTGCCAGCACCAGATGACCGTCTTCACCCATAAAACGATCCTGTACCCGCCGCCTGTCTTCACTCTCCAGCCCACCGTGGTAGCACAAATGCGGAACGCGCTTTTTCTGCAACAGCTCGCTGAACGCCTTCAAGGTTTTGATCAAAGAAAAATACACGATGCCGCTGCCGGGGTTCTCTGAGATGAGCTCGAGGATGTTATCGAGTTTTTCCTGCTCTCCCCAAACAGTGCGGACTTCAAGAGTCAAATTGGGCCGATCGATACCTTCGTGAAAAAGAGGCGTCCGGGAAGCGTCGAGGCCGAGCTGGTGTAAAATATCCTGCTGCACATCGGGTGTCGCCGTAGCTGTCAAAGCGATGGTCGTGGGATCAGACAGCAAAGCCCGGAACTCGCGCAGGCGCGTGTAGTCAGGGCGAAAGTCATGGCCCCACTCGCTGATACAGTGCGCTTCATCCACAGCCAGCAGCGAAATATGACGTTGGGTGATACGCTCGACAAACTCTTTCTTGCGAAAACGCTCGGGAGTGACATAGAGCAGTTTATACGCGCCATTGCTTATGCCTTCATACCGCTGCCGGCGCTGCTCGGAAGTGAGGGATGAGTTGATATACGCTGCGTCGATGCCTTTTGCCACCAGCGCATCGACCTGGTCCTTCATCAACGCGATCAATGGAGAGATGACCAGCGTCAAACCGGGGAGTGCGCAGGCAGGCACCTGGTAGCACAACGACTTGCCCATACCGGTGGGCATGATCGTCAATGCATCTCCCCCTGCTAAAACATGACGAATCACGCGCTCCTGCGAGGCCCGGAAGCTGTCATAACCGAAATATCTTTTCAAAATGCCGTGTATGTGATCCACGCTCTCACTCGTTTCAATTTGTGTCCGGAAGGAATTCCCTGTCTCAGCGAATTCGGACGGATAAATCAGCGGATCCGGGTATCCAGTTAACTCAGCAAGCCGGGCCCGGCTCAGACACCGGCATGTGTCATTCCGGCCAAGCGCAGCGCCGTGCCGGAATCTCATCTTTTGGGCCCGTGCCTGAGTCAGGG
>DRLW01000716.1 GCA_011375275.1 Bacteroidota bacterium | reverse complement strand
CGCCTCGGCCTCAACTCTACGATCAAGCTGTTCAGTCTTGAGGGGCGGCAGAGCGCGGATATCAGTGTGCAGTACCGAAACGGGCGGTATTTATTCCAGCCTCCGCAGCACCAGATCACCGCCGGAGTCGTCGCTTCGAGGCTGAAAGATCCGGCTTATACCGAGTCCGAATACCGCATCGATGGCAAGACCGTCACAGTCCCGAGCTGGTCTGCCGGTACCGTAACGCGGCTGTACGCTGCCTACACGGTCAATCCTCGCGGTTTTTCCTGGCAGAGCACCCTGCGCCTGCGCGCCGACTATGCCAACGACAACATGCGGAGCGATTACAGCTTCACGCGTCTGAGAGGCGAGGCGGTGATTTCCTGGCCCGGCCGGAGCGGTGGCGGCATGTTTCTGCGCGGTTTTGCCGGTGCATTCCTGAATCCAGACGGCCCATTACCGCTGCAGAACATGTTCTCTGCTTTCTCGGCTTCGCCACAGGAAATTTTCGAAAACAGTTTCACCTTACGCAGCCGGGGCGGATTTTTCCCCGAAGCCCATCTGCAACAACCCGGCGGTGGCAACCTGCGCGGCTATTATGACCAGCCCGGGCGGACAGGCAAAGCACTTTTTGCTGTAAACCTCGAACTGCGCACACCGGTCCGGCTGCCGCTCATCAGCAAGCTCCTGCAGCCTCTGCTCGGCAGCAGCGAGCTTACCCTGTTTTTCGACGCCGGGCGCATCACGGATATCGATGATAACAGCACAACGCTCAGCGACGCCGGAATTGGTTTCTTCTTCCGGCAAAGACTTCCGGATGCCTGGTACACCGTGATCACAGGAACAGGATATACCCTGCGCTTTGACATTCCCTTCTGGGTGAGCACGCCATACGAAAACCCGCTCACCGGAGCCCGGGATGGAAATTTTAAATTTCGCTATGTGCTCAGTTTCCAGCGCGCATTTTGAGAGACAGGCTTCCCGTCCCGTTTATCCACAGAACAGCACTGCGAGTGAAGAAAGACACGATAACTGAACCGGATAGATTCATGCATGACCCCCTGCTTGAAAAAGCCCTGCGCATGGCTGCCTGCGCACACAGAAATCAGACGCGCAAAGGCAGCGATACGCCCTACATCTACCACCCCTTCGCTGTAGGCTTGCTGCTGCAGAAATACGGCTACCCCACGGAGTGGATCATTGCCGGCCTGCTGCATGACACCATCGAAGATACGGGGATTTCGCTGGAAGAACTGCGGCGGGAATTCGGGGCCGAGATCGCCGGCCTTGTGGAGAGCTGCTCAGAGCCGGATCACCACACCCTGCCCTGGCACGAGCGCAAAGCCCACACCGTGGCGTTTCTGCGCACTGCGCCGCATCCGGTCAAAGTCATCACCTGCGCCGACAAGCTGCACAATCTGAGCTCGATTCTCTACGATATCCGCCTCATTGGAGACAGCATCTGGCAGCGCTTCAATACCGGGCGGGAGCAACAGGAATGGTACTACCGCGCCATCGACAGCAGCCTGCGGGACAACCTTGAGCTGACAGCACGGCGGGACATTTTTGATGCCTACAGCCGAACCGTAGAGGAGATTTTCGGCAAGACCGAATAATGCTGTTCTTCGCACGCTGGCGCACCAAAGCCGCAGGCTAACTCCCTCACGGCCATGCTGCCGGGTTGGCGCGCCGCTCTGCTATTTTACCCGGCACGATCGATCGTGCGCAACGAACCGGTTTGTACTCACAACGCTGAACAGAACAGGATGAACCATGCATTTTTACCGTCATCTGCCCCTTCCTCCCCTGTTTTTCTGCCTGCTGTCCATCATCGCAACATCGGCTGGGCAGGCGCAGATAGATTACACACTGAACTGGACACACCCGTCCTCCCACTATGTGCACATCACCGTCTCGGCACGTGCGGCAGGCGATTCCACGGATTTTCGCATACCGGTCTGGCGGCCGGGGCGCTATGTGCTGCAGAACTACGCCCGAAATGTCGTCGGATTTCGCGCAGAAGATGCGCAGGGCGCCCCATTGGTTTTCCGTAAAATAGACAAGAGCAGTTGGCGCGTCTGGCATCCCGGCCGTGACAGCCTGAGGGTTTCATACAGCTACTACGCCAATGAACTCGACGGCGGTTCCAGCTACCTCGATGACAGCGAGTGCTACATCAACCCCATCACCAGCTTTGCTTACATCCCCGGCCGCGAACTGGAACCGGTCCGGCTGCGCATCAGCAAACCAGCTTCATGGCGCATCGCCACGGCGCTGCAGCGGGATGGCGACGAGCTCATCAGCGAAAATTATCATGAATTTGTCGATGGGCCGATTTTGATCTCACCGGACTTTCTGCTGCTCGACTTTGACGTACAGGGTGTCCGGCACGAGATCGCGATTCAGGGAGAGTTCCAGGCAGACACCAGTGCTTTCGTCGATGATCTGAAAAAAATCGTCATCGCGCAAACCGAACTCATGGATGACATGCCTCTGGACCGTTATCTGTTCATGTTTCACCTGCTGCAACGACCCTTTGGCCACGGTGTTGAGCATAAATTTTCCACCTCGATCGTACTCGGGCCGGCCGACTTTCTCGACAAACGTTTTTACCGCCGGCTGCTGAGTATCAGCTCGCACGAATATTTTCACATCTGGAATGTCGAGCGTATCCGGCCTGCTGCTCTCATGCTGCCGGATTATTCGCGTGAGAACTACACCACATTGATGTGGCTGCACGAAGGGATCACCAGTTATTTCAGCAGCCGGGCCTTGCTCAAAGCCGGACTCCTGAGCCGGGAAAAATACCTCGAGAACCGTGCGGCTACCATCAGCCGCTACCTGCGATCGCCGGCGCGAGCAATCATCAGCCCCATGGAGTCGAGCTTCGAAAGCTGGATCAAAAGCCAGGGGCAGGCGCCGCCAAACACCTACATGTCCTTTTATTCCCTCGGCGACATCATCGGCACAGCCCTCGACCTCGAGTTATTGCAGCGGACAAAAGGCCGGAAAGGCCTTGCCGAGGCCATGCAATGGCTGAACGAAACCTATGCCCGCAAAAACCTCGGCATCCCGGATGATGCGCTGCAACGGGCTTGCGAGGCCATCAGCGGCCGGGATTTTTCAGCTTTTTTCCAGGCCCATGTTCAGGGCGTGGATGAGATCGATTTTGCTCGTCTGCTCGAACAGGCAGGGCTTGCGCTCATCGCCAAAGAGCCTGCACCCGGCACGCCGGAAGTCTGGCTTGGCCTCCGTCTGCGTGGAGATGAAAAGCAAACTAATATCGCCAATGTCGTGCCCAACTCTCCGGCCTATGCAGCCGGCCTGGCCCGCGGCGATATTCTCATCGCTCTCGACGGCCGTCGGGTGCACAGAGAAAATTACCACCGCGTTCTGCGCCGTTACAAAGCAGGGGATCGCGTCACCCTCACGGTTATCCGCAACGACAGACTGCGGGAGTTCAGCATCACATGTGCTGAGCGGCCGGTCATGGCCTTCAAAATCGTACCCGTGCAGGAGCCTGAAAAAGAGCAAAAAAAGCTGCGCAATCGCTGGTTATTCGAAAAGTAATACGAACCGAAAGTTTGCAGCAGTTCTACGCATGGAGGCTTCCTCGCACAGGCTTAGCAGAATGGAAATCTTTTCAGGGTAAATGAAGATGAAAAAAACGTATGATGTCGTTGTGCTCGGTCTGGGCGCTATGGGCAGCGCTTCGGCTTTAGCTCTGGCCCGGCGCGGAGCAAAGGTCTGTGGCGTGGAGCAGT
>DRLW01000715.1 GCA_011375275.1 Bacteroidota bacterium | reverse complement strand
GGGAGATTCCGGTCTTCCCCTGCGGGGAAACCGGAATGACAGCTCTGGTGCAGGCACGTGCTGTTGTCATGTTGTCTGATTGAAAAGATGCAACCGTGCTGAGTTAAGTGGATAACCAGAGAGATACCCTGTTAACTGAATGAATATCATCTTATTAAGGCGTTTTTCATGTGGCCTGAGGAGCTTTTCAGGTTAAAAGATATTAATATGACTTTTTCCCTTGCTTTTCTAATGGTGTTCGTGTAGCTTTATCGTAATTTTTAAACATGTTCCGGCTGATGAATAATCGAAAAACTTTCTCTCTGTTTATGCAATTTTCAGGATATGTGTAGCCATGTGCGCGAATTGAAAATAATCTGAAAAACAACAGGTTAGACTCCTCATTTTCATTCTTTCTTTGATGAGTGCTCCCGAGTTGCCGCTTACTTGATCTGATCCCTTCAATCAAGTCTTTTACGACCAATTATTCCGGCGATTCCGGGCGCATCGCCCCCGATGAAGCGCTGCTCTGTACGACACCCCTGTTATTGGAGTGGCACCACGATCGTACTTCTCAGGCCGGAGACGGCCTGCGGGCATTTCCTGTGGCCGGAGTTGAGCAGACGACAGCTCTGCCCGACCGGTGAGATGTCCGGTAGCACGTCACCTCTGAATTGTTTACTTACGAAGGTTTTCCAGATATGAACCATTCCGGTGAATGGACGGCACCTGAACAGGGGGTTGAATCAGGTAAAAACCGTGTACTCGATGCATCGCCGCAGAGTTTTTCATTGAAGAATACACCCATGACCAACCCTCTCGGCGAAGTTTCTCCCGATCAGCTTATCGATATCGTCTCGCGTCTCGGAGATGTAGTTATCATCACCAATCGCAGTGGCAGTGTCACCCGTTTTTTCACGAACTCACCGGAGTGGGAACAAGTCGATTATGCCGACCTGTGTGAGCATGTGCGCAATTTTCTTGACGACGCCAGGGCGAATACGCGCAACATCGTCAAACAAACCCTGCGCGACAATCAAATTGCAGAATTTGAAACCAAAGTCTGGCGCGATGCTGAAACCTGCGTAACCTGCCGCGTTCGCATCCAGAGTCTGCGCAATCGTGATGAGCGCAATACCGGCTTTATCATCGTTGTCAACGAGCAATCTGAAGATGAGCTCAAGGCTGCTGAAGTTCGTCAGCGCAGCGAGGAGCTGGAAGACCTCGTTTATCTCATCGCACACAACCTCAAGTCTCCCATCGTTTCCATCGAAGGGTTCACCGGCCTGATCCTCGACGAGCTGGATGCTGAGGAAGACGATGAGCTGCATTATTTCATCCAGCGCATCCGCAAAAACGTGAACACGATGAATGAGATGATCAACGATCTGCTCAAATTTTCCCGCTTCGGCAAGCTTGAGACGGTTTTTGGCAACGTTGATCTGAATGCTCTGCTGGCCAATCTTCTGCTGGAAATTAAAGGGGTTGCTTCAGATGATGAAATCAGCGTTGAGGTCGATAAACCGCTGCCCGTTGTTTGTGCGCATCCCGAGGGCATGAAAGCCTTGTTCGAAAACCTGCTTTCCAATGCCTTCAAGTATCGCAAACCGGGTGAAAAAGCGCGAATCCGCATCTCCTGCGAGGAGTTGCCCCGGTTTTATGCTTTTCACGTCACGGATCAGGGCATTGGTATTGAGAAAAGCTTTCTCAAGTCCGCATTTCAATTGTTCAAACGAGGGGGGAATACCGGCACGGTGGATGGTACCGGCGTGGGGCTGGCGATCTGCCGTCGCATCGTCGAAAAGCACGATGGTGTCATCACCCTGCACTCGACGCTGAATAAGGGCACACGGGTTTCATTTACAATTCCCAAACGCCAGTCGAGCCAGCCGGCCTGTTGATTGACAAGCGCGCGTTTCAGGCAGGATCGGCACATGAATCCGTAACAGACCATGTGAATGGTGGCAGGTATCCAGGTGATTGAGTCGAACAGTTCAGTCAGTGAATTACGCAGGATGCGTTTCCTCGGCCAATTAGCCGAAGCAACGCTGACGACAGGAAATGTGCGGGATTTTGTTTCTCTCCTGCATGATGGCCTGGGTGAAATCATTCCTGTTGATGCGATCTACATTTTTCTGCACGACCGCGATTCGCGCATTTTTTATCTGCCGCCTGAGTTGAACAACATCAATCATTCCACCCTGAATACCTCGCTGCAACTCCTCTATCACGAAACCTCGCTGCACTCCCTGCTGGGCAGCAAACAGCCAGTTCTGCGCAGCGGCAAAAAGGGAGAGGCGGAGTTTCTCGAATCCGAGCGCCGGATTTTCGGGGAGGACATTGCGGCTGACATGGCTATTCCCATCACAGCACGCGACGATGAGCTGCTCGGGGCTCTGTGTCTGGTGCGCAAAACACCGATCGGATTCAATAAAATCCAGCAGGCGATCGCCAGCACGGCGGCGAGTTTTATCGGCAAAATTCTCGAGCGAGACCATTTTGCCGAGGCTGTGCAACGCAACGAAAAACAAGCTGCCTGGTGGCGGAGCAGTTTTGAAACCATGTTCCAGCTCGCCACAACGCCCCTGTGTCTGATCGATACCGAGTCGCGTTTGATTCACCTGACCAATGAAAAATTTGCTGCGCTCACTGGCCTGCGTGCGGACGAGAGTCAGGGGAATCCGGTGGATGACCTTTTTCAGGAAAAAGATGCTGAGCTCGTGCAGCAGAAGATAGCTGAGCTCGACGTGGAGCCTTATACCAGCTTGCGCGGTTTGCGCCTGGTCACACGCAACGGTCAGATTCGCCATGTGAACCTGCGCATCCGCAGTATTCATGGCGATGGCCGGCAGGCGATTATCAAATTTCTCGATGTCAGCAAGCGCTCGGGCGCCACGCGCAAATGGGGAGACGTTCTCAACCATCTGGAAAAAATTTTTTCGTGCTGGGATGAAAAAGAACTGGCCGAAGACCTGCCCGGTGCCCTGGAAAAAGGCATGGAGGTGCTGGGTGTTTTTCTCGACGCCAAGTTTGCTGCCATCCGCCGCCTGCACGGCGATGAAATCGAGTTGATGCAGGCTGTCAGTTTTGATACGTTCAATGATATCAAATTTGCCCGCCCGCTGCTCTCGGGTCACACAGAACTCAGCGTGCAGGATATGCAGAATCTCTCGGATATCCGGTTCTTTGCCAATGTCTATGACGAAGAGAGCCTGCGTGCCATCACACCGATAGCGCGGCAACTGGGCTACGCCAGTCTGATCGTGGTGCCGATTACCGCATCCGGGCAGGCGCGTGCAATTCTGACGCTGTACTTTGAAAAGCGCAAAACTCTGCACAAGAGTGAGCAACTGGTCCTGAAATCAGCGGCTAATCTTCTCGGGCTGAATTTAAAGAAACAGCAACTGGAGCTGGTCACGGCCAGGCAGGCCGAACACATTCAGGCGCTGCAGAATTTCACACGCAATGTCAATGCCTACCGCGAGCTGGAAAAGTTGCTGCCGGCCACAGCTTTGGAAACGCGCAAGCTGCTCGATTTCGACCTCTTCGAGGTTACGCTTTTCAACGATGAAGGCGAAAACGTGCGTACTTTTCGCCTGGCTTCGGGCAAGATCGCCCGCAAGGTCGGGGTTGATCGCTGGCAATCCCTTGAAGAACATTCTGAGCTCGGTTGGCTGCTTCATGGAGATGAGCTGCCCTCTGTTTTGGATGCTGAGGTCGAGCAGTTTAAGGCCTCCCGCCTGCACGTGCTGCTCATGCCCGGAGAAAAGTATCTTGGTTCTCTGGAGATTTCCAGCCTGACAGCAGACAGCTACACCGAGGAGCACGCGCGTTTTCTCAACCAGATCGGGGCGCAGCTTGGCATTGCCATCGAAAATGCCCGCATGTTTCAGAATATGCAGCGGCAGATCAATCAATTCTCTGCGCTGGCAACGGTCAGTTATGCCATCGCCCGCGAGGAGCCGCTGCACAAGATTCTGACAGACCTCGTGCGCACGACCCTGACCTCTCTCAAAGCGCAGGATGTCAGCATCTACACCTTCTCGCACGAGCACGGCTTCAGGAAAAAGCTCAGCACCGGGGATCGTGATTTTGCCGGCTTCTGGAGCAACCACTCTGTGGTGACCCGCAAGCTGGTGCAGGAGCGGGACAAAGTCGTAATTGAGAACCTCAGCGATCCGGAATCCGGGGAAGAGGGTGAGGGGGCGTTAATCCTGTGGCCGGTCTTCTGCAAGGAGCGGGTGTACGGCGTGTTTTCTGTGGGCTGGAGCAAGCCGAGGCGTTTCACACGTCACGAACGTGATTTCACCAAAGCCATGGCCAACCTGGCATCAAACGCCATCACCAGCGCACGGCTGAACCAGGAGGGCGCGGAGCACACGACCAAGCTCGTGCGTGTTAACGATGAGCTGGAAAAGTTCGTCTATACCGTATCGCACGATCTCAAATCTCCTATTGTCTCGATACAGGGCTTTACCTCGATTCTGCTCGACACCCATGCCGATGACCTCAAGAGCGAGGCCCGGCATTACCTGAACAGAATCCAGCAAAATGCCATGCAGATGGAGCAGCTCATCCGCGATCTGCTCGAGCTGTCACGCGTGGGCCGGATGAACACCCCGCCGGAGGAGGTGGACTCGCGTTTGCTGATCGAACGCGCGCTCGTGGAGTATTCCTATCAGCTCGAGAAAGGCAAAATCAAAGTCCACCTTGAGGAAAACCTGCCGATGATCCTGTGCAATCCGGCCTTGATCAAACAGGTTTTTTCCAATCTGATCGGCAATGCCATCAAATTCATGTCGCCGGATAACCCTGCACCCGAGATCATCATCGGCGGCACGCGCAAGAATGACTATGCGCTGTTCAAAGTGCAGGATAATGGCGTCGGTATTGCCTGGGAAAACCGGGAGAAAATATTCAATCTTTTCGAACGCGAAACCACGATCAAAAACGCTGAGGGCACAGGACTCGGCCTGGCGATCGTGAAGCGCATCATCGAAAATCACAAGGGGAAAATCTGGCTCGAATCGCGGGAAGGCAAGGGCGCGACATTTTATTTCACCCTGCCGGTTCCGCAGAAAATTTCCTGATATCGCCACGAGAGTGGTGGTTTCGAATCAGCAGCACGACCGGCTTGCGGGCACTGCGGAAGTATGATCTCTGCCGGTGCAGCTCGCCGATACGCATGCAGGCAGGGATGTCTGCACACTGTAGAACAACAACTTTGGGTACACATCATGATCGACAGGAAAATGACAGCATCCCGCCAGGGAGATGAGGCCGGGCTCACTGAAGAGGTCGCCAGGCTGCGCAGGGAGCTTCGCCGCAGCAGGGCAGCCCTTGCTGAGAAAGAAACCGAGCTGAAAACCTACCTCAGCACCCTATCCCATGAAATCAAAACACCGATCGTTTCCATGCGTGGTTTCTGCGCGCTGCTGATGGAACAGTTCGGTGAGCAGATTCCGGAAGACGGCAAACACTATCTTGAGCGCATCGGTCGCAATATCGACCGGTTGGAAACTCTTGTACGCGACCTGGTGCTGTTAAGCGGCTTTCAAAGAGATGACATCCACTTTGAAACCGTGGATGTCACCGAACTGATTGACGATATTCTGGTTGAGCACTATCACGAAAATTCAGCGCAAACCAGCTCTTTTTCTGTACAGCCGGATTTGCCTCTGGTGCATGGCTATCGCGAGGGGCTGCGGCATGTTTTCTCCAATCTGATCGGCAATGCCATCAAATACCGCCGTGAAGACGTGCCGCTGAAGGTTGAGATCGGCTGTCTGGATGACGAGCTTTTTCTGAAATTTTATGTGCGCGATAACGGCGTGGGCATTCCTGCTGCGGTGCGGAACAAGGTCTTCAATATGTTCGTGCGTGCAGGCAATAAAAAGGGCGTGACCGGCAGCGGCCTTGGTTTGAGCATCGTGCGGCAGATCATTACCGCGCACGGTGGCGAAATCTGGGTGGATTCCCGGCAGGGCAGGGGATCGACATTTTATTTCACCCTGCCGATCGTGAGCAACGCCATGCGAGTTATCCGCTGAGACGCAGTGGCAGCAGTTTGGTACACCAGGGGCTGGCAAGAACAGGCAGACAACGACGGGAGACGGGATATTGAAAAAAAAGCTACGTATTCTCATCATCGATGACGATCTCGACCATCTTGAAATAACACGAATTTCTCTGAGCAAGCAGAGCAAGGATTTCGAAATCAGCACAGCCTCTTCTGCACGTGAGGGGCTGAATGCGCTGCAGCGCCGGAATTTTGATGTCGTGCTGCTCGATTATAATCTGCCGGAGATCTCCGGTCTCGGGCTTCTCAAGCAATTGCGGGAGAAAAACGCCACCATCCCTGTGGTGTTCGTGACCGGCGAGGGCAATGAGAAAATCGCTGTCGAGGCCATGAAAGCCGGGGCATCGGACTATATCATCAAAGAAGGTGCATATCTGAAAATGCTGCCGCGCGTGATCGAGCGCGTGTACAAGCATGTGCGCCTGCAGGAACAGTTGCGCAAATCGCAGGAGCGCTACCGCCATCTGTTTCATGAAGCCTATGATGCGATTCTGCTCATCGACAGCGACAACTATCAGATTCTTGAATCGAACAAGCAGGCAGCGCATCTCTTCGGCCGTCCGGAGTCCGGTCTGAACGGCCAGTCCCCGCTGTCCCTTTGTGATAACCGCTGTGCTGAGCGCTTCCTGCGCGCCCTGCATACGGCACGGGAGAGCGGCGCTGCTCAGCTCGACGAGTTTCGCATCATCCACGCCGATGGCAGCATCCGCACAGTTGAAGTCTCGCTGACTGTGGTCGAGAGCGGCGGTGATCACATTCTGCAGTGCATGCTGCGCGACATGACCGAAAAAAAGATTCTGCAACGGCAGATTCTCACCAGTAAGCTGCGCTTACAGGCACTTTTCGACGGGATTCAGGACCTGATCTCGGTGCAGGATGAAGATTATAACATCGTCATGGCCAATCGCAAAGCCGCACAGTGGGCGCATACCACGCCGGGCAGCCTGATCGGCAGGAAATGCTACACCGTTTATTTCAACCGCATGACTCCATGCAACAACTGTCCGATCAGCCGCACCATGGAGGAAAAACAGACGCATTTTCTCGAAACCTCAGTGGCTGATGATGTCCTCCATATCCGTACGTATCCCATGGCCGGACTCGAAGGTGAGCCTGCTTATGCCATCGAGCATATCCGCGTGGTCACAGAGCAAAAGCGGCTGGAGGAGCAACTCATTCACAGCGAAAAACTGGCGACCATCGGCATCCTGTCCTCGGGAATCGCCCACGAGCTGCGCAACCCGCTGAATATCATCGAAGCAGCGCGCTACTACCTCGCCGACACGATCCCACCGGAAGAGGAAGACCTGCACAACAAGCTGGCGATCATCCGCGTCAATATCCAGCGCTCATCAAAAATCATCAATAATCTGCTCGAATTCAGCCGGAAAAATAATCTCGACCGCCAGGAAGTGGATATCAATTACCTGCTGGAATCGACCATCGGCCTGATCGAAAAGGAATTGCGCGTACGCGATGTCATCATCGTGCGCAGTTTCGAGTCCAATGTCGTCTGTTCAGTGAATATCGATGGCGTGCGGCATGTTTTTCTCAATCTGATCATGAACGCCATGCAGGCAATGCCCGATGGTGGCGAGCTGCGCATCCACAGCTACGTGGATATGGAAAACGACCATGTGTGTGTTGAGTTCACGGATACCGGCATGGGAATTTCCGAGGAAAATCTGAAGAATATTTTTGCACCCTTCTACACGACCAAACCTGTTGGTGAGGGAACGGGCCTGGGCCTGCATATCGCCAACTCGATCGTCCTGCGTCACAACGGCGAGATTACGGTGCGCAGCAGGCTCGGTGAGGGAACGAGTTTTACGGTACGCCTGCCGATCTCCGGCCAGCCCGAAGAAAAGGAAGACGAAAGGGTGACTCAGGTGCAGGAAACACAACAAACTTTCCCTGATCTGATGAAGATCGAGCAGGGACAGAACTACTGAAAGAGCTTTCTTTTGACACGCAGCCATGCAAAAATCCGGTTTCTTTAGGGATTGACAAAAAAGCATTTATTGTGTACATTGGGCGTTTCGTTTATCTATTATCCCGGTTTGTCCGCAGATGTGCGTTCAGCGCACGGATAGTCGCAATGGCCGGGCAGAATATGCGATGAAACGCCTTCCAATTGATTGTGCAGGGTTTTTCGGTTTTTCAGTCTGGTTATCCAATAAACTCAGTACGGTTTTATCTTTTCAATCAGACCGTTTGACAACAGCACATGCCTGCACCCGAAAGCTCATTCCGGTTTCCCCGCAGGGGAAGACCGGAATCTCCCGGACTCAGGCACGTGCCCGAAAAGATGAGATTCCGGCACGGCGCTTC
>DRLW01000714.1 GCA_011375275.1 Bacteroidota bacterium | reverse complement strand
GCCAGATAGCTGGCCCGGCTGCGCGGGTCTGGCGCATTGGCGACATCAAACTCGCCGCGCTGGGCATAATAAACAGCGTTGGCAAACGTGGGCACGACCTCGCCGCCGGCGCTGCGGCGCGTGTTCCAGCCGATGTGGTCGAAGTGCATGTGCGTCATGATCACGTGCGTGACCTGCTCCGGCGTCACGCCCTTTTCCGCCAGCCCGTCGATCAGCGTCTTCTCGCGGTCGATGGCAAACATCTGCGCGAAGCGCGCATCGAATTTATCGCCGATCCCCGTATCCACCAGCACCGTAGCCTCGCCGGTGCGGATCAGCAGGGAGTTCAGTCCCATCAAAATCCGGTTTGCTTCATCCGCTGGCTTGAGCTTTTGCCAGAGCACCTTCGGCACCACGCCAAACATGGCGCCGCCATCGAGGCGAAACAGGCCGTCGGAGATCAGATCGAGTTGTATGTTTCCAAACTGCATGAGTGTCCTGAAGTTATGATGATCCTCATCTGGTTATCCACTTAACTCAGCACGGTTGCACCTTTTCAACCAGTCTGTCTGAGCATAGCACGTGCCTATACAAGAACGGTCATTCCGGTTTCCCCGCAGGGGAAGACCGGAATCTCCCGGACTCTGTCACGTGCCCGAAAAGATGAGATTCCGGCACGGCGCTTCGCCTGGCCGGAATGACAGATGGCGCTATCTGGATCAGGCCCGGTTTGCTGAGTGAACTGCTTACCCGGATGCCCCTCAGCTGATTTCCCGCAGCACTTCCCGGGAAATGACCAGGCGCTGCACCTCGCTCGTTCCCTCGCCGATTTCCACCAGCTTGGTATCGCGGAAGATGCGTTCGAGGGGATAGTCGCGAATGTAGCCGTAGCCGCCGAGAATCTGGATCGCTTTTGTGGCTGTTTTCATGGCATGCTCGCTGGCAAAGAGTTTGGCCATAGCCGCCTCTTTGGTGTACGGCTTACCGGCATCGCGCAGCAACGCGGCGTTGTGCACCAGCAGGCGCGAGGCTTCGATGCCCGTCGCCATGTCCGCGATGTACCATTTGATGGCCTGCAGGTCCGCGATCGGCCGGCCAAAAGCGATGCGCTCTTTGGCATAGCGCGTGGCGTGCTCCATGGCGGCACGCGCCAATCCGAGAGACATGGCGCCGATCCCGATGCGCCCGCCGTCGAGGGTGTGCATGGCGATTTTAAAACCCTGATTCAGCTCACCGAGCAGATTCTCTTTGGGAATGCGCACGTTATCGATGCTGATCTGCCGCGTGTCGCTGGCGCGCAGGCCCATTTTATTTTCCTTCTTTCCGGGCTGAAAACCGGGTGTGCCCTTTTCCACGATAAACGCGCTGATGCCCTGCGTGCCCTTGTCCGGATCGGTTTTGGCGAACACGACGAATACGTCAGCATAGCCGCCGTTGGTCACCCACTGTTTGGCGCCATTGAGCACGAACGTATCGCCATCCGCCTCGGCGCGGGTGATCATGCCGCCGGCATCAGAGCCTGAACTCGGTTCAGAAAGACAAAACGAGCCCAGATTTTTGCCGCTGAGCAAATCCGGCAGATATTTTTTCTTCTGCTCTTCCGTGCCAAAAGCATAGATAGGGCCGCAACAGAGCGAAGCGTGCGCCGCGACAGACAACGCCGTGGCGCCACAAGCTGCGGCGATCTCTTCCATCGCCAGCGCGAAGGAGACCGTATCCATGCCCGAGCCGCCATATTCCTCGGGAAAATGCACGGAGAGCAAGCCGAGTTCGCCCATCTTTTTCAGATTTTCCAGCGGGAACTCGGAGGTCTCATCGATTTCAGCGGCTACGGGTGCCAGCTCGTTGCCGGCAAACTCCTGCGCCATCTGGCGCAACATTTTTTGTTCTTCAGTCAGGTGCATAGTTTTTTTCTCGTATTTTTTATGTTTACCGAAGACAGATTTTTTCAGCACAATCAAACGCGCCGTCCGGACTGGCGCCAGAGCGGGCAACGACCACAGTCGCAGCCGCCGGCCCCGACAGCCGGGAGCCGTTACTCACCCCGGAACTGCGGCGGGCGCTTCTCCTGAAAAGCCTGCAACGCCTCGACGCGGTCGTGCGTCGGGATGATTTTGCGATAGCATTCCTGCTCGATTTTCAGCCCGTCCTCGCTCGAAGCATCCCTGCCGCGGACGATCGCCTCTTTGGCCGCGCGCACGGCCAGCGGCCCGTTCGCCGCAATCTCCGCAGCGATGGACTCTGCTTTTGTCATCAATTCCGCTTCAGGCACGACGAAATTCGCCACGCCGTATTTCTCGCACTCTGCCGCGGAAAACACACGCGCGCTGGTGATCCAGTACACTGCTGCGGACTCACCGATCAGTCGCGGCAGGCGTTGCGTTCCGCCCGCACCGGGGATGATCGCCAGTGCGGTTTCGCGCAGGCCCATCTTCGCGCTGTCAGCGAGCACGCGGATATCTGCCGCCAGGGCGACCTCCATGCCCCCGCCCACAGCCGTGCCGTGAATCGCCGCGATGAAGGGCACGCTGATCTGCGCCAGCGCGGTAGTCATGGCGCGCGTGCGGTTGACCATGGCCTCGACCTGATCTTCCGGCACGCCGCGGCGTTCTTTCAGGTCTGCCCCGGCGCAAAAATGCTTGCCGCGCGCGGAAAGGATG
>DRLW01000713.1 GCA_011375275.1 Bacteroidota bacterium | reverse complement strand
TGTTATCCTCTTCAACAGACTCCAGTTCCATGACAGGCACGTTTTCCGCGCTGTCCGCATCAGCGTCACCGGTCATGGTGATCTGTGCAGTTTCCCGGTCTGCGGTTTCAGCACTGGAGGCGGTTTCCTCTTCTGATTCTGCAGGATCTTCATCACTAAGAATTGCCGGCGTCTCTTCATTTCCATCATCGCCAGGCTCAGGCAGCGCCGCATCGCTTGCCGTATCATCAGGTACACTGTCGGTCTGCGCGGCTGGCTCAGCTTCGGCGATTTGAACAATCTCGGCCGGTTTGATGGATTCTGCTTCAGAGGCTGTTACTTCTTCTTCGGAGCTGTTCTGGAGCGTGTGCTCCGGTCGTTCATCCTCTTCATCGCCGGGCCTTGGTGCAGCCGCATCGCTGGCACTATCATCAGATACACTGTCGGTCTGCGCGGCTGGATCAGCTTCGGCAACTTGAACAGCTTCAGCCGGTTTGAGGAAGTCTGCTTCAGTTGCTGTTACTTCTTCTCCGGAGCTGCTCTGGAATGTTTGCTCCGGTCGTTCATCCTCTTCATCGCCGGGCTTTGTCGCCGCAGCATCTCTGGCGCTATCATCAGGTGCACTGTCAACATGCTCGGCAGGATCAGCTTCGACGGCCTGGCTGTTCGCATTCGGAGCGCCGTCCAGGTTGCTCCCGGCAGTCGCTTCATCCTGTATGGCCATGGCTTCGGCGATGAACTGCTGCAACTCGGTGACGAAATCATTGCCCGGTGCGAGAAGAATCAAAGCGTGCAGGACATCCATGTACATGCGGTTTGCGGCAGAGTAGCGCTGCTCAGGTTCCTCGCTGATGGCTGTGTGTAGAATTTCGATCAGTTTTTTATGTGCAGTTTCATCGATGTTCTGCAAAAGTTCGGTGTCTTTATTTTCGACCATGCGGATCAGGGCTGCGTGGCTTTTGCTGCCGTCGAGTGGGGTCTGGGTCAGCAGTTCGAGCAGGATGAGACCGAGAGAAAAGATATCGCTGCGCGCATCGACAGGGCTGCCGTTCAGTTGCTCCGGCGCCAGGTAGGCCAGTTGATCGTAGGGGGATGAGTCCAGGGCACGGTCGATGAAGCGCTGACGCAGCGGTGCGAGTTCGAAATCGATGAGTTTGACTTCACCGTTGCGGGTAATGAGCAAAGTTTCCGGCGAAATGCCATGGTGGACCATGCCGCGTTCAGCGCTGCCGGGGCCGTGGTGATGGCTGTGCAGAAAATCCAGCCCGTTACACGCCTCGGCGATGATGTATAAGCCGATGTGCAGGTCCAGCACCCGGTCGCCGCTGTGGTGTCTCTGCAGCAAATCTTTACACGAAAAACCATCCAGCCACTCCGCGACGATGGCCGGCGCTTCGCTACTCGCCTGCACGATATCCAGGACAGACTGGATGTTGTGATGGCCGACAGGGCGCAGGCTTTTCAGCCACTCGATCCAGATATTTTTGAACTGCTCGTCACTCAACAGCCCGGCATGCGGGTTTTTCAGCACCACCTGCTGCGATGTGTCCGCATTTTTTCCGATGAAGAGCGTATAAAGTTGGTTCGTCCCTGCGCTTTTGATGACCGGATATTTTCCGAAAAACTCCGGTGTTTGGCTGCTCGCGCCCATACCCATTCCCGTTGGTTTCGTGATGCGTGTTCAGGGTTTCTTGCTTGAAAAATTTATAGAATCTGAAGGGTGACTGTGTGTTTTTGTTTTTAAAAAATGCTGCACCCCGTGGAGACCCCGGTACTGCGCTGCGTTCCGGTTCCTCCGCGGGGAAGACCGGAATCTCCCGGACCCAGGCATGTGCCCGAAAAGATGAGACCCCGGAAGCTGTGCCAGACCCGATTGCTGAGTTAACAGGCTAGCCGGAGTTGTGCAGCGTTCAGTCGTGAAAAAATCGGGTTAACGCCCTGGCCGCCCTTGCTGTGCCTTGCCATTCTCTCCCGGAATGAGAAAAGCCGAAGTGAAAATGCAAAACGTATGCCATGAGTTAATTCCATTAAAAACAATGGATTGTCTTTTTGTGTGCCAAAAAATGTGTATTATCCTATAACGAAAAAAAACCATCTGTTTCACGATAATACACCTCTGACGCTTCAGCAGACAGTGCAGAGCCTGTTACCTGAACTGCCCGGCGCAGGACGTAAAAAATCAGGCTCTTCCTCGAATCGTGTGGGTAGGGGCAGGGTTTAGCCTGTCTGCCGGCAAAGGCGGTTTGCCGTGGCAGCCGCGCGGCAGGTATGGAGACATGCAAATGCGAGATGATGATACCCCTGATCCGGCGCGGAACGTTGAAGTCCATTCCAGACCCAGGATGAAACGTTTGTCGTGCACGACTTATCGTACCTGAAATCCGCCACTTTCACCGTGGTGCCAGGTCCCCGGTATCTCAAAAGACAGCGATCGCCGGGCGGCTACGCTGGTGACGATCGATCCCTACGATGCAGGGACGAGCCAAAAATTATTTTCTGCAGGCAGGAAAGTTTTGCAGTACTTGATTAGACCAGGTAGAGGCACGGGGTTTACAGTACATCCCGATTCATTTGAATAAATCACGATGAAATCTCATGCAGACGGTGCAGCAACAAGTCGGGGCGCCATCGGAAGCTGTGATTTCAATTGGCGAGCAGCAGGTAATATATTTCATGGAGGAAGCTATGTCCGAAAAAGAACTGGTGATGGATAAAGTCAACGACGGGATGAAAAACGGCGGGCCGACGCTCAACGACGTCTGCCGCGAGATCGTCGATGCAACCGAAGGTATGATCGGCTGCGGAGTCATCGACATCGACAGCGGGTTGGTGCTCGGTTATGCTCACGATATCAAAGGTTTTTCAGAGTCCTACGTCGAAGCTGTTGCGGCGGCAGCAGTTGATCTGTTCCGCGGGCGTACGATTTCCGCAGTCGAAAGCCTCATCGGCAGTCATTTTGGCAACAAAGTCACGAATTCCATTCAGGAAATTCAGGTGACCACGGGCAAGTCGTTTCAGTTTATGAGCGTTGTGCCGGGCAAACCCAACGCACTGTTCGTCATGGTCACGGATCGTAATATCAAGCTTGGCCTTGGCTGGACTCTGCTGCGCGCCAGCCTCAGCCAGGTTGCACCGGTCTGCCCCTGAGGGAACAGAGCAATTTTTTATAACAGCCCCGCTGCGGTCAGATGGACGGCAGCGGGGTTTTTTATTGCTGCTGTTTTTCCCAAAAATAAATCACTCAGGTCTAAAAGGACACACGCTGCGCCCATGAGATGTACCGCGACATTCATGTCGCGAGTACGTTACTTTTCATAATTCAGGCAGCTTTGGAGGGGCTGGCAGGGACGCGACATAAATGTCGCGGTACGGGATTATTTCGTCAACAACTCCAAAAGTTGGCCCGGGGCAAATATCGTTTTTACAACCCTCGACACCGA
>DRLW01000712.1 GCA_011375275.1 Bacteroidota bacterium | reverse complement strand
TGCACATCGCCATACTGGCCGCGGCCACCGCTTTGCTTTTTGTATTTGCTCTGGCCCTGTGACGAACCGCGGATGGTTTCCCGGTACGGAATCTTCGGCTCGACCAGATCGACCTCAACGCCGTATTTTTCCTTAAGCCTCTTGATGATAACATCGAAGTGCAGCTCGCCCTGGCCGGCGAGGATGGTCTGATGCAGCTCCGGATCAACGGTGACGATAAAAGATGGATCTTCCTCGTGCAAAGTGGACAGGCCATTGGCAATTTTATCCTCATCGCCTTTGGTTTTCGATTCCAGCGCCACGCGGATGACCGGCTCGGGAAACTTGATCTCCGGCAGCACGATGGGGTCGGACTTGCTGCACAGTGTGTCACCGGTATGCGTATCTTTCAGTTTCACCGCAGTGCCGATATCGCCTGCGACGAGTTTTGCGATATCCGAACGGTTTTTCCCGTTCATCACGTAAATCTGGCCGATTTTTTCGGTAACGTTACGGCTCGAGTTGAACACTTCGGTGCCGGCATCGAGGGTGCCGGAGAACACCCGAAAAAAGCTCAATTCACCGAGGTGGCGTTCAGACATGGTCTTGAAAACCAGCGCTGCCAGACTGGCATCCGAGGTGCACTGGAACGCGACTTCTTCATCGGAGTCCGGCCGTGTGCCGGTGATCGTGCCGCGCGCGTCCGGCGCCGGGCAGTAGTCGGCGATAAAATCGAGCAGCAGGTCCGCGCCGTAGCCTTTGGCCGCTGCTCCACACAGAACCGGAGATATCTTTTCCTCGGCTAAACCCGTGCGCAGGCCCGTCCGCAGCTCATCATCGCTCAACTCTCCGGAATCGAAAAATTTCTCCAGCAGATCATCGTCACATTCAGCCACCGCTTCGACGAGCTGCTCCCGTGCTGCTTCGGCTTCAGCCTGTAAATCAGCCGGGATTTCGGAAACTGTACTCTTACCGTTCTCGTCGTAGCTCACCAGCTTCATCGCCAGCAGGTCGATGATTTTGCTGAACGCTTCGCCGGGCTGAACCGGAATCTGCAGCGGGATAGCACGTGTGCTGAATGACTCGGAGATCGAAGTGACGGCAGCATTGAAGTCGGCGTGCTCCTTATCACAGCGGTTGACAAACCAGACGATAGCCGCGCCGCGTTCACGGGCGGTACGATAAACAGCATCGGTGCCGACTTCGACTCCGGCAACAGCATTGATCAGCACGATGCCGGTATCCGCAGCCCGCATGGCGCCATTCACCTCGCCATGAAAATCGGGATACCCGGGAGTGTCGATGATGTTGATTTTACGATCTTTCCATTCACTGTTCAGCAGGGTCGTGGAGATGGAAAATTGCCGCTCAATTTCGTCTTCATGGTAATCCGACTGGGTGGTCCCGTCCTCGATTGTGCCCATGCGGGTAATCGCCCCTGAGGCGTAGAGCAAAGCTTCTGCAAGTGTTGTTTTCCCGACCGTTGCATGTGAAATCAAAGCGATATTTCGGATCTTGTCTGTGGTGTAAACTTTCACGACTTGCCTCCCGAAGGTTGAGATTTGACTTTCAGTGCAAACAGTTATTTATCCCGACTATCCCTCAACACAAAGCGCTGATTTATGAATAAATCGGGGATGGATTTTTTCAGGTTATACAACAGATACTCCTGCGGCCATGTCACTGCTCAGCTTTCCGTGAAACAACCCGGCCTTCAGATGATAGCGGAATCATCCGAAAAGCTTCTGCTGGTGACGCCGCAGTTCTGCAGCCCGCTCCGGCGTGTGCCTGAATCAGCACAGCTCAGGAGCAAATGAACGTCTCGTACGCTTGACCTTCACCCCCACAGAGCACAGGAATACAGTTACTTGAGATCCTTTTTCAGTACCTTGCCGGTGCTGCCGAGGGGCAGTTCGGAGACGAACTCGATGATACCCGGACATTTATAGGCGGCCATTTTTTCATTGCAATAATCGATCAGCTCGGCGCTGCTGCACTGCTCGCCCTGTTTGAGTACCACAAAAGCCTTCACGTCTTCGCCGATGCGCGGGCTCTTAACGCCGACGACCGCGGCCTGGGCCACTTTCTGATGTGCGAGCAGTACGCGCTCAACTTCGCGGGGATAGACATGAAAGCCGCATTTGAGAATGATATCCTTTTTGCGGTCCACCAGGTGCAGGTAGCCGTCAGTATCGATCTTGCCGACATCTCCTGTCATCAGCCAGCCATCCCGGATCACGGAACGGGTGGCCTGCGGGCGGTTGAGGTAGTACTTCATCACCGAGGGGCTGCGGATACCGATTTCACCGACCTCGCCGGTCGGGCGTTGCCGGCCATCGTCATCAAATATCGCCACTTCATTTTCCGGCACAGGCAAGCCGACGGTTCCGGCGCGCTGCTCGCGGTAAATGCGGTTGCACGTTACCAGCGGCGAGCATTCGGACAGGCCATAGCCCTGCAGGATGGCGATGCCAAAAACCTCGATGAACCCTGTCTGGATTTCCTGTGGCAGGGGAGCACCGCTGGAGATGCACAAGCGCAGATCGCTGAGATATTCTTTGATTTCCGGCCGGGACTGGATAGCTTCGAACAGGGCAGGCACGCCGACGATGACCGTTATGGCGTCATTCTGAAAAAACTGTTCGATGGTTTCTCTGTCAAAACGGGGGTGCAGCGCGAAAGCAGCGCCTGTGGCGATGGGGACATTCATCGTGAGCATCTGGCCGAGGGCATGGAAAAGAGGCAGAACAGCAAAAACACGGTCGGTGTGGGTGAAGAAAAACGTCTCGCTGATACCCTGAACCGTGCTGGCGATACCGGCGTGGGAGAGCACAGCGCCTTTGGGGTTGCCTGTAGTGCCGGCTGTGTAAAAAATCACAGCCGGATCCTCACCTTCCAGTTCACAAGCCGGTGGCACACTCCTGCGTTGTGCCCCGAATTCCGTCAAGTTCAGCCCGCTTCCCGGCGCTTCCGTGCCGATATACAATTGATATTTGCAGGAATCCAGCCCATCGACAGCAGCCGTGACCTGCGTCGAAAAACGATCCCAGGCGATGATCGAGGCTGATTCCGAATCTTCCAGGATATAACGGATTTCACCGGCCTTGAGCATGATGTTCAGAGGGATGACTTCCAGCCCCTGGCGCAGCAAGGCATAATACAGATAGACAAATTCGGGAATATTCGGCAACATCAGCGCCACGCGTTTGCCCCGGGTCAGGCCCAGGGCATCGATAGCAGCAGCATATTGTTCCACACGATCGAGCAGTTCACTATAGCTGACAGGGCTGTTTTCATAAACAAAAGCCGTGCGATCCGGGAACTCCTGAGCCGAATGATAGAGCTTATCGACGATACCTGTTTTTAACATAGGTTTTCAAATTTTAGTACCATAAACGTGATATCATCCTGAGCCGCGAGCTTATGGCTAAACTGCTTCAGGGCAGTCAGAATTGCTTTTTTTATAACATGTACATTTTCGCGATGGTTTTTGGCGACAACTTCGATCAGGCGTTCGAGCCCGAAAAGTTCTTCATCCTTGTTTTCAGCTTCCACGATCCCGTCTGAATAGGCGAGCAGGAGGTCGCCGGGCATGAAATCGATCTTCTTTTCCTGATACTCGGCATCAGCGATCAGACCGAGGATCAGCCCTGTTGAGTGCAGAAGCTCATGGCTGCCGTCCGCGCGCAGCAGGATCGCCGGGTTATGCCCCGCATTGCAGTAGGTGATCAGGCGGCCTTCAACATCGACGATAGCATGAAAAAACGTCGCGAATTTTCCTACTTCGATGTTTTCGTGAAACTGCTTGTTGATACGCGTAATCAGGCGTTTCGGCGACAAATCACGCCGGATTTCAGTGCGGTAAATCGCATGCAGGGTTGCCATCAGAATCGCACCGGGGACGCCCTTTCCAGACACATCGCCGACCGCCATGGCGATGCGGCCATCCACGGTACGGAACGCATCGTAGAGATCCCCGCCGACGCGTTTGCTCGGCTGGTTGAAAGCGATCAGTTTCAGAGAGCGGGTTGAAGGCAGCGAGCGTGGCAGCAGGGTCTGTTGAATTTTCGTGGCAATGCTGAGCTCTTTCTCGAGCTCTTTTTTTTCCAGCGAAACGCG
>DRLW01000711.1 GCA_011375275.1 Bacteroidota bacterium | reverse complement strand
GAGCAGGGTGCCTACCGGTACGAGCAGGTTGGCCGGCCGCACGATGCCCGGCCCGCTCACCGTAACGACGCGCTCGATCACCGGCTGGCCGAATTTAAAAAAATCACCGATCGCAGCCACAGTCCCGACATTGTTGACGATGACGTGGATATCGAGAGGCAGCTTGCCGCTGGGGATTTCCCGGTGCAGCACGGCTTCGGTGAGCATTTTTTCCGCTCCCTGGGGGTATTTCGTCTCCAGCGGTATCAGCTCGCAGTTGAGATCAGGCGGCATCGCCTGCCGGAGCTTCTCCAGTGCTTCCGCTTTGTTCACCTCGGTGCCGATGTAGGTCTTTTCTGCGCCGAGAATTTTCATGACCACGCGGATGCCGAGGAAGATCGCGTCGTAATACTCCAGCATGATACGATGGTCTGCTGTGAGAAAAGGTTCACACTCGGCAGCGTTGACCATGAACCATCTGACCTGTTTGCCTTCCGGAATACTGAGTTTCACATGTGTCGGGAAAGCAGCGCCTCCGAGGCCGACGAAGCCGCCGAGGCGGATCAGTTCCACCAGCTCTTTCGGCTCCATGGTGTGCCAGGGGATGCTGCGTTCATCATAGAGGGTCTGCGGTGAGTGCGGGTCGGTTTTGATGATCACCGCATCGACGATTTTACCCGAGGGGTGGTTGTGCGGCCGGATGTCCTGCACTGTACCGGTCACGGATGCATGCAGGGCAGAGGAGACAAAGCCGCCCGGCTCGGCGATGAGCTGGCCGCGGAAAACACGGTCTCCGGGTTTGACCAATGCTTTCGAGGGGGCTCCCAGGTGCTGGCTCAGGGGCAGAACAACCTGCTCCGGAAAGGGCATACGCTCGATGGGCAGGTCCCGGGTGATCTCCTTGAAATCGTGCGGATGGATGCCGTGGCGAAATGTTCGTATTTTTTCCGAGAATAAAGGCAGCATACTCTGTTTATCTCCGCTGGTCACTGGTTATCCATTTCACTCAGCATGGTTGCATTTTTTCAACCAGACCGCGTAACAACAGCACATGCCTACCCCGGAACCGTCATTCCGGTTTCCCCACAGGGGAAGACCGGAATCTCCCAGACTCAGGCACGCGCCAGAAAAGATGAGATTCCGGCACTGCGCTTCGCTCGGCCGGAATGACACATGCCGGTATCTGAGCCGGGCCCGGTTTGCTGAGTTAACTGGATACCCGAACCGCTGGTCTCACAGCCTCAAAAAATCCGGGCTACTGACCGTGCTCCAGTTGTTGGTCCGAACTTTCCTTATCCTGCCGTATTTTTTTACCCGCGAGAAATTCCTTCAGTGTTTGCTTCAGCTCCTCGCTGTCTCCGGCAAAGCCGCTCATCTGCAGCAGCCGTTGTCGCAGTTTGGCGTGGTATATCCTGTCGTGCTCCTGTTGCAGGTGGTGCATCTTCTGCTCATATTCGCCGGCCACCTGTTGCTCAATCTGTTGCTTTTCTTCCTGAATGCGCACGTCAACCTGCCTGCGGATCTCCTCTTCGGGCAGGCGCTCCAGTGCTTCGAACTCCCGCAGCGTATTCCAGAACCGCAGCCTGTCCTGGCACAGCGCGGTTATTTCATCTGAGACAGCAGCACGTTGGATCGCACCACGGTGGTCGGCAAACTGGATATAGGGCTGGCGGCCGGCTCGTTCATTTTCCGGCAGCGAGAGATATTCAGCGAGAAAGATCAGCGAGCTGTCCCACTCGTCCTTTGCGAGGATACGAAAATGCTTCTGCCAGGCATGCAGGTTTAGTGCCCAGTCAGCAAAGGTGTCGGCCTGCTGAACGGGCCGCAGCGCCCCTGATGCCAGCGTAAAAACGGTCTCGCGTACCGGCCAGTCGCTGTCTGCCGGCGTGTGCGGGTTGCCCTGCAGAGAAAAGCATTCCCCCCAGTTCTGCGACAGGCCCGGATCATAGACCAGCAGAGGAAACGTCCTGCTGTGCACAGCATGTTCAGCGATAAAGCAGAGCTGCGCGCTGTCTGGCGTTTGCCCCGCAAAGTCAGGTGCGAAAATGTGCAACAGCGCCGGGCCCGGATAGGCAAGGGCTCTGAGCATGCCGTCGAAGAGATGCGCGCCGGTTCCGGTGGTGGACTGCAGAACGAAGCAGGAGCGGTGTTGCAGGGCAGCGAAGACAGGCTCGGCGGCGTGCTCGATGCTGCCCGCCGGCAGGTGGTGGTGTTCGAGATCGAATGTCACGGTTTGCGGTACGGGCACAGGCGAAGTGTTCAGCAGCATGATTTTGACCGGCAGGCCGGAGTCGAAAAAGCGCTGCGGCAGCCGGGAAATATTTTTTTCCTCGCTGATGAGGATGACCGGCGGGCACAGCGCCAGCTCTTCATCAGTGCATTCCTGCAGGGTCAGGTGTTCCAGTTCTTCGGGAGATGCGCCGGCGATGAGCTTCTCGGCTGTGCGCATGAGCCGTATTGCTTCCACAGTCTGTTGCGTTACTGTGCTGAGCAGCCCGGCAGCCAGGCCCGCTGCATCGGCGCCGGCGGCGTCGATCCACGGCAGGGAAAACGGATTGTCAGGAAAAATGCCGGGGAGTTTACCGCGCAGGTCTGCCAGATCAAAAACGAGGGCTGCCCGCGCCCGGCCATCACCGTTGCTGCCGTGCTCGCAGGCCTCGATGAGATCGTTCAGACGGTTGCGCGTTTCGGTCATCTGACGGATGCGCCGGCCGTCCACTTCTCGTTTGGCCGGCTCGCTGTCTGCGAGTTTCAGCAGTTTGTCTGCGTCCAGATCGCCATTTTCGAGTTTCCCCAGCTCCTGTGCAAAACGCTCAAAGTCATTGATGCGCGCCACACGACTGATCTGATCCTGAATGTGCGCTTCCAGTTGCTGCTGATAATCACGCAGTTTTTTGAGCATCGCACCGATGCGCGGCAACCACAGAGCATCGATGGCCGCAGCGAGCAGGAACAGGGCTTTCCCGGGCGCGCCGGCATGCAG
>DRLW01000710.1 GCA_011375275.1 Bacteroidota bacterium | reverse complement strand
GCCGGCGTACCTGTTCACCGTTCCTCAGGAGGCATCAGCCATGGGCTTTTTCGACCGTTTCAAACAGAAGCCGGAAGATGATTTCGATCCCACGAATGATCTCCGGCTGGAAAAAATGCAGCCGGGCTGGCTCGTTGATTTTGACATGAAAACCTGGGAAGTCAAAGGGTATCGAAAGTATGACTATACCGAGGGGTATATCACCCAGGAGTGGGAGTTGCTCAGCGGGCGCGAACGCATTTTTCTCGAACGCAGCCAGGATGATGAAGTGGAGTGGACGGTCAGCAAAAAAATCCCGATGGGCATGATCGATGGCGATATTCGCGAACATATCATCGAGCATGACGATCCACCGGAGCAGATCACCGTCAAGGGTAAGACATACTATCTCGATGAATCCGGACCGGGTTATATGTATGAAAACGGTGAAGGACCGGCAAAGGAGTTCGTGTACTGGGATTTCATCGATGATGAAGATGAGCATTTCCTCACCATCGAGCAGTGGGGAGAGCGCGAATTCGAAGCCTCCGAGGGATATTATGTGGAAGAGTACCAGTTTTCGAATATACTCCCTGCAGCAGAATGAAGCAGCGCTGGGGGTGGGACTGCATGCGTGCTCGTTTCCCGGGTCTTGAAATTGTGCGTTCTGCAGACCGCAGCGTGTCTGGTTAGTCCGTTCTCACAGCTTTTAGCAGAAGCCGGGTTGCACCACGAAGTTCTCGAAGCGCACGAAGAGAGCTGAAGTATCGTAAAATCAATACCAGCAGTTCCTGCCTTTCTTCTTGTTTTTCTTCGCGTCCATCGTGCAATTCGTGGTTCAAAAAAAGCACAGATGATATTCAAACCCGGGAGCCAGAACGCTGTCACCATTTTTATTAATGAGAATCAAAAACCAGATTTTGTATCTCAAAAAATATTATTTCGGGGCTAATCGCTCAAATCAGGTCTGAGAAAAACGTTTTTTCAATTACCCTGGCCGGGGCCGTGTTGGCTATGGCAGGTTACACAAAACACCGGGGTAAAAAAACGCAGGAGCTAAAATGAAAACCGCACACAAAAGCACATTGCTTATGCTGTTGCTTCTGTTCGCATGTGGCAGCACAAATCCCCTCGACAACCTCAAAAAACAGTATGAGCGCTATCCCGAGTATTCTATCGTTCTCGAGGATATGAAAGAAGAGGGCGTTTTCAGCAAGGACTACTATCATCGCTACAAGGTGGTCTATGGCGAGCGCGCCAGCAGCGGAGATAGTCTGGTTTTTCGCAGTGAGGTGACAGACTGGTATGAGGTGCCGAAAAGCACGTACAAAAAGTACTACCCCTATCTCGGCATGGTGATTCTGTCGAAAACTGCAGACGGCAAGGTGACAGATACGCCCCAGCCGCCGGGCTACCAGTACATCGGTGACAGCCGGTACGGGCGCTGGCGTCAGGACGGCAGCGGCAACTCATTCTGGGAGTGGTACGGCAAATATGCGCTGATCAGCCACATGTTCGGCATGTTCAACCGGCCGGTCTATTATAACGACTGGAATACCTACTCCTCCTACCGTTCGCGCGGCCGGCCCTATTTCGGTGGTACCACGACCGGCGGGCCGCTCTACGGCACCAACGGCACCGCGACGAAAAAAACGCGTCCGGATTTTTTCAAACGCCAGTCCATGCGCAGCGCCGCCTCGAAGTCGTCATTTACGAATAAAGTGAAAAATCGCGTCCGGCGCAGCAACATGAGCCGCACGCGCAGCCGCAGCCGCAGCTTTGGCAAATAAGCCATGCCCGCCCTGCTGATTGTTTTCCTGGAGCTTTCGCCTGGCAGTTCGTCGTCATGTGCAAATCGTAATTTGAGAGGGAGGACCTCCGATGTCACTCGACCAGATCATCCTGGCAATCGTCTATTTACTCGCAGTTTTTGTCGTGTTTTTTATCGGCAAATGGGCTTTTGACCTTCGTAATCGCGGATATAATCTGCAGCATGAGCTGCTGCAGAACGATAACTTTGCCCTGGCTCTGAACGTGGCCGGTTACTACTCGGGGCTGGTCATCGCACTGGGCGGTGTGCTCTACGGCCCGAGCATCACCCTGACCGACGACCTGATCGATATCGGCTTTTTCGGTATCATCGCTATCGTGTTGCTCAACCTCACCGGCATCATCAACGACAAGGTGATTCTGTATAAATTCAACAATGAAAAAGAGATCATCGCCGACCGCAATGCCGGCGCCGGTGCCATCGAGGGAGCGAATTACCTCGCCAGCGGGCTGCTGGTCTCCGGAGCGATATCCGGCGAAGGTGATCTGCTGACCGCTGCCGTGTTCTGGCTGCTCGGCCAGGTCGTGCTGATTATCGCAGCCAAAGTTTACAACCTGATCACCCCTTACGATCTCCACGAAGAAATTGAAAGAGACAATGTTGCTGTCGGTATTGCCTTTGCCGGCCTGCTGGTGGCCTTCGGGCTGATCATCCGCGCAGGCATTTTCGGCGATTTTATCTCATGGGAAGAAAACCTCTGGACCCTGGCCTCCATCACCGGTGTCGGGCTGGTTTTTATGCCGTTCGTGCGTTTGTTTACCGATAAAATGCTGCTGCCCGGCGCCCGCCTGACCGACGAGCTGGTCAATCAGGAAAAACCCAATGTCGGCGCCGGCGTGATCGAGGCGTTTTCCTATATCGCAGCGGCATTGCTGTTAGGGTGGGTGCTGTAATCAGATGTCAGATATCGGGCACACCATAGGGGCGCGGGAAGCCGTGGCCGCCTCCGGCGAGAACGAGCGTATAATTCGGCGCAAGCGGCGCATCCTCAAGGCGGCGATTTTCGCCACCGGCCTGGCCGGGATCGTCGCAGAGTACATCATGGCCACACTGGCAAGCTATCTGCTCGGCAACGCTGTGGTCCAGTGGACGATGACCATCTCGATCATGCTCTTCGCCATGGGCCTGGGCAGCCGAATCAGCAAAGTGATCCGCCACCATCTGGTCGATGCTTTTATCGTCCTTGAGCTGGCGCTGTCGTTGCTGTGTGCCCTCAGCGCTACCGGAATCTACCTGCTCTCGGTTTATATCGAATCCATCGGTTTTGTCATCTATCTGGTTGCGATCAGCATCGGCGTGCTGGTCGGGCTGGAAATTCCCCTCGCTACCCGTATCAACAGTTTGTTCGAAGAGCTGCGCCTCAACATCAGCTCGGTGATGGAAAAGGATTATTACGGCGCCCTGCTCGGAGGGCTGCTGTTCGCCTTTGTCGCGCTGCCCATGCTCGGGCTGACCTATACACCGATCATTCTCGGCAGCGTGAATTTTGCCGTGGCGGCAGCTTTGTTTGTGCAATACCGGCAGGCAGTGCGCTTCCCGCGCAGCCTGATAGCCGGTTTTGCCGTGGTGCTGGTTTTGCTGACTGTGCTCGCGCTCTATGCCAAACCCATCGTTATGTTCAGCGAGCAGAAAAAGTATCGCGACACCATCATCTTCGAGCAGCAGACGCCGTATCAGAAAATCGTCATGACCCGCTGGAAAGACAACTATTGGCTCTATCTCGACGGGCATGAGCAGTTCAGCACATACGATGAGGCGCTTTACCACGAGCCGCTGGTGCACCCGGCCTTTGCTGTCAGCAGGCGGCATGAAAATATCCTCCTGCTAGGCGCCGGCGATGGCATGGCAGTGCGCGAAATTTTGAAATACCCGCAGGTGAAATCCATCACGCTGGTGGATATCGATCCGGCCATGACCGAGCTTGCCCGGACCCATCCCGTCCTGACGCGTTTCAACGACAATGCTTTGCAGGATGAACGCGTGCGCATCGTCAACAGCGATGCCTATGTTTTTCTGCGCGAAAATTCCGATCTCTACGACATCATTCTCATCGACCTGCCGGACCCGCGCACCATTGCGCTGGCGCGGTTATATTCGAAAGAGTTTTACACCCTGTGTGTGAAAAATCTCATCGAAGGCGGCGTGCTTGTGACCCAGGCGACCAGCCCGTTCTATTCGCTGGAAGCTTATCTGAGCATATTGAAAACTATGCGCGCAGCCGGTATCCCTGCTGTCCCGCTGCACAATAACATACCGACCATGGGCGAGTGGGGATGGGTACTGGGGATGAACAGCCGCCGGCTCGATGATGCCGGCCTTAAACAACGCCTGATCGAAGCAGACTACAGTGAGCTGGATACACGTTTCCTCAACGATGATGCTGTGCTCGGCATGTTGCAGTTCGGCAAAGGGGTGCTGGAGCGTCTCGACAGCGTTCAGGTCAATGATGAGTTTAATCTGGCCCTGTATCGTTACTATCAGGCAGGCAGTTGGGATATTTATTGAGCGGGTGACCGGGCAGGGGACGCAGGCAGCAGCAGCGTGCTCTGCGCCCAAACCTGGGGCGATGACGGTTTCGGTGTGGATGCATGATTTATCGTGCCCTGCAACTCGCTGATTTCATCCGGATATCCCGGCAAGATGCGGATCTCCGGCGTCTCAAAAATACAGCGACTGTGCCGGGCGATCTCGGTGATAATCAACCCACACGATGTGAGGGCGAGCTTTTTCGATACACCATCACACAGATAAAACAGCGACGACTTTTTGCAAGACTAATGAAATTTTCATACCATGAAACGTTTGCGAACACTCTGGGCATTTTTGAAACGGGAAAATATCCATAAAATTCTCATCGTTCTCCTGCTGCTGATCGTGGTCAGCTCGGTAGGGCTGGCTTATTTTGAGCCGGATATCCACTACAAAGACGCTCTCTGGTGGAGTTTCGTTACCGTGACCACGGTAGGCTATGGCGACATTTCTCCGACGACCCTGGGAGGCCGTGTCATCGGTGTGGCCATCATGCTCATCGGCATCGGCATCCTGGGTATGTTTACCGCAACTATTGCCAGTATTTTCGTCGAGAATAAAATAAAAACGGACAAAGGTATGAATTCTTTCGATTTCACCGGCCACATCATTTTGTGCGAGTGGAACACCCGCGCGCGCGAAGTCATCCGCGAACTGCGCAGCGACAGCCGCAGCGAACACATTCCGATCGTGTTGATTGCGGATATCGATAACAAGCCGCTCGACGATGCTGATCTCTATTTTATCAAGGGCAATGTCAGCGAAGAAACACTTCAGCGCGCCAACCTCGCTCAGGCCGCAACAGTGGTGATCATGTCCGACGACCGGCTTGACCCGGTGGCCCGTGATGCGAAATCCGTGCTCAGTACGTTGACCGTGGAGACGCTGAATCCGGACGTTTACTCGATCGTCGAGCTCGAAGATGAGGCCAATGTGCGCCATTGCCGCCGGGCTCACGCAGATGAGATCATCGTCGGGGCAGAGTTCAGCACGCGCCTGATTTCACGCGCCGCCATCGATCACGGTATCTCGAAAGTCATGTCCGAGCTGCTGAGTACGCAGTTCGGCAATGATCTGTACAAAATTGCGCTGCCGCCAGCGATGGCAGGTAAGACATTCATCGACATCTTCACGGAAATGAAACGAAACTATCAGTGCACCGTACTGGCGGTGCAACGCCGGGATGAGAATGAAGTCATCGCCAACCCGCCCTGCGAACTGGTCATCGATGCTGAAGATGCGCTGATCGTCATCGCTGAACACATGCCGGGACAGGAGACATGAATCTTTTCAGTCGCTTGTATTCTCTGTTGCGCGCCTATGCGGCACATGGGCGTGGAGAATCGCCCTTTGGGCATGAGGGCGGGAACCGGCAGTCGTACCAGCAGTATAGTGGAGACCGGTATCAGCACACCCCGCCTGAGGTGGATGAAGAGCTGGCCGGCTACTATGCCAACCTCGAAGTGCCTTATGGCTCGGATCTGGCGACGGTTCGTGCTGCCTGGAAACGACTGGTGCGCAAATATCATCCTGACCTGCATTCAGCCGATCCGGAGAAGGTGAAAATAGCTACGGAGATCGTCAAAGGTCTGAACCGGGCTTATGAGGCGCTGGAAAAGGAGCTGTCAGCCGGGTGAGCTGGGTAGTCAGTTGGCTTTCCTCACATCGTGTGGGTAGATTTTCACCAACATAGTCGTAATCTGGTTATCCACTTAACTCAGCACGGTTGTATCTTTTCAATCAGACCACCTGACAACAGCACGTGCCTGCACCTGAGCTGTCATTCCGGTTTCCGCGCAGCGGAAGACCGGAATCTCCCAGACTCAGGCACATGCCAGAAAAGATGAGATTCCGGCACGACGCTTCGCCTGGCCGGAATGACAAATGTCGGGAACTGGGCCAAGCCTGGTTTGCT
>DRLW01000709.1 GCA_011375275.1 Bacteroidota bacterium | reverse complement strand
CGGGCGGCATCTGCGCATGCAGAATCACAACCGAATCGCGGGCAAAATTGTTCGGCCCGGGGAATTCATTGCGCGTGGTGATCGAAGCAGAAAAAATCTGCAGCAGCGAGTCCGGTGACAGGCTGTCCGGCATGATCACGCGCAGAGACAGCGAATCCTGACTCTGTACAGCAAGGGGAGCCAGGCGCCAGCGCAGCAGGGAGCCGGCATGCACTGGCATGCGGGAAGAATCCACGGCAGCGACCGGCCAGGCGGGCCGCAGGTCGAGGGTGAGGCTGTCTGCAGAAAAATCGCCGTTGTTGCGCCAGTGCAGAAAAAGTCCGATAGTATCGCCGGGCATGGCTGCTGGATGTTCTTCTGCATCGAAAAAAGCACTGCTGTCCGCAGAGGCGCGTAATACCAGGCTCATGTCCGGCCCGGGGACATAATAGGTACCGCGGCCACGAACCGAGCCAGCGGAGGTATTGACCTGCACAGTGACGGTGCGCACCGTATTGTTGTACAGCGAATCACTGCTCTGATGCGCCATCACGTAATAGTTTTTGATCAGCACCGAAAGCTGGCGATAGATGCCGGGCATTTCGCGCGGACCGGCGGCGCGAAAGAAAATTCCCCCCGTGCCTTCGGCAATCTGTATCAATGGTTCGACATTGAGCGAATCCCCCAGCGCGATCATGTAGATTGGAATGCGGTACACATTGGCGCTGTCGATCACTGATTCCGGTGTGTAAAGTAACGAATGGTTATCGACGCCATCGGTATAAGCGATGATCGCACGGCGGGCCGAGGTCTCCTGCCGTGTGGCCTGGATTGCTTTGCCCAGAGCGTCATAAAGCGCTGTGCGCCCTTTTGGTATCCCTGAGTTGACGCCGTTTTGCAGACGCTGGCGGTCACTCATGAACGGGCGGATGATGTGGATTTTGTTGTTATCACTGAACTGGAGAACAGCACCGCGATCGACATCGCGCATGCTGGCGACAAAGGCCTCCAGCGCATCGCGAACGCTGTCGATCACCGTCTGCATACTCTCGCTCATGTCCATGACCAGCATGGTACTGGTCGGCACCTCGAGGAGTTCGCGGATTTCGGTGAACAGCGGATCGCGCACTTGCTGGTATAAGTCTGGCTCGGGCGGCAGGGTGCTGTCACTCTGGTAGAATTCGAGCAGCGGTGTCCATATTTCGCGCACGAGCCTGCCGTTGTTTGCCCGTTCCTGCGGGCCGACCCAGTCAAGGGTATCCGCCAGCCCGCTGATGTGTTTGCCGTGCTCATCGAGTACAGAAATCGTGGTGAGAATGGGATAGGGGAATGTGCTGGTCAGGCCACGGATGGCAAACTTCTCGGTAAACGGGTTGTTTACGTTGATGAAAATCGAATCCGGGGCTTGTGTGGTTTGTCGTGCCTGGGCCTGGGCGCAAACGATCACCACGAGCATCAGGCCGGACACGAGGGCTCCCCGAATAAATTGGAGAATTCGAGCCGTCAGAGACATCGATGTGGCCATTTTGATCGATTTTACCAAATAGTGTGAAACACCGGTGTCTGGACAGGGAGAGTGATGCTTTGGTGTAGTTGGGTTTCGGGCTAAAATTCACTCATGATGCAGTGCACTTCACCCGATCGATGCTGGAAGGCAGAGGCTGTGGTTTCGGGTAAATCAGGAGATACAGGTTGGACCCCATTTCGCCGGACCTGTGCTGAACGTCCGGTAAAAAAAATCGCGCAATGCATAGCATAAGGTTTGCGAAAGAGAAAAGCAAGAGATTTTTGCTTGAAAAATAGAGACTTAACTCTGAAAAAAAGCAAAGCCCGCCTCAGTAGCGAATGCCGACCCAGGCTGATGTCGCGGCAGGAGAGTTGAGATGAACTTTGATTTCAGCGAAAAAAGGGATGGTGTCGATTTCGAACTTCAGGCCACCGAGAACATGTCCCGGAATGCCTGAGGTCTTGCCGAGGGCGATGCCGGTACCGCCGCCGACATAAAACCGAACGCCGGAACGTCCGGAGTCCAGATAGCGAAAGGAGAGGTCGAGCGTCAGCCATGTCGGCGCGCCGATGATAGCATCCCCGTCGAACTGCAGGCGGAAGTGCGGCGAGATGGCCGCCACCTGTTTGCTGATGCCGGCAGCAGGATAGCTCAGGTCAAAAAAACCGAATTTGACGCCATTGCCCTCCGGCGCCGCCACCAGCGGCTGCCAGTGAAACATGGCAACGAGTGTGAGCAGAATGGGCTTCAGCACATTCGACCAGCCCCGTGTATTCTCGCCGCGCCTGCGGTGCTCATACGCCGCCCGGATCGGGCTTTTGCCCTCCTCCCGCAGCACTTCGATGGATTCGGGTTTGGTTTGTTTCTTCAAGGCCATTTTTTATGCCCTCAGTAGGTTCGTCGTCGTTTTTATTCATCGGTCCCGACGGCGTTTGCGGTGTTGATAGAGCCGCTCTGTGAAGCCGCCTTCCTGTTCAAAGGCACGTGCCTGCGCGGCGAGCTGGCGGTCTAAAAGAGAGACTGCCACTCTTATCAGCACCAACACCGCATTGGCCGCCGTACCGCTGTAGTTCGGTTGTGTGGACCTTTTGGACTGTGTGGAACCATAGGATTTTTTATCCGGCTCTCCACCAAGTCCACCCCGTCCACCAGAGCCAAACCGATGATGAATTTCTTTGACCCAAAGCGCCACCTCATCCGCTGTTTTGCAGCGCCGATCAATGAGCATCTGGCGCCGCGGGTCTTCTTTTTCCCACACCTCCAACCCCCGCTGCCTCAAAAAATCCTCATAATCCAGCCGCAGCTCCTCCAGGCTGGCCCTTGCCACGTTGGTCAACTTCATCTCCATCTTCTTCGATGTGCCGCTCATCTGGCTGCCCTCGGCGATATTTTGCACGCCGGAGCGCGCGGCCTGGACCATCTGGTCGTGGGTACGGCTGCGCCGATCGATGTAGCGGTCACAGAAGCGCACTGTCACATCGTACACCAACTGCGCGATCTGAAAGCTCTTCAGATTGCGGTAGCCGCCGTGTTTCGGGATCAGGGTATCATCTTTTTGCATGAAGTTCCCTTTTGTTTTACCGCGAATAAACGCGAATGAGCGCGAATAAAAAATTAGCGTCCATTGGCGCTCATTCGCGGTCGACTTGCTTCAACGCGCCTTATCCAGAACAAGCCGTTCCCATTCCAGCTTCCGATTCTTGAAATTAATGATGACTCCCACTTTGCTTCCGGAAATCCGTAGATAGTTTATCATCGTTCCCCTGTGAACATCGATGATGCTCTCGGCAGTTTTGGTGTCAACAATAACACGTTGTTCAACAATGAGATCGGGGATAAACTCATCAACCAGTTCACCACGGTAGTGCACCGGATAATGGGTTTGTTGGCTGTATCGAATGCCCTGGTGCCGAAACTCCACACAGAGGGCATTCTCGTATGTCTTTTCGCGCAGCCCGGGGCCGATTGCATTGTGCACCGCCATCGCGCAGCCGATGATTTGAAATACCAAATCCTTTTCAATTAATTCAGCCATGGTCTCACCCATCTTTTATTTCACCGCGAATGAACGCGAATAAACCATTAACGTGCATTCGCGTCTATTCGGGGTTTGCTGAACGCGCTTCTTCCACCAATTTATCGAACTGCGCCTCGATTTCAAAGACATCCCGGATTTCAGTGAAAGTCCAGCGGCTGAAGGAGACGAGATTGTTCAGTCCGACCACCTTGTAGTTTTCCATCATCTTTTTTCTCTTTGGCATCTTCTTGACGGTAGACTTTGATCTCGATTATCAGG
>DRLW01000708.1 GCA_011375275.1 Bacteroidota bacterium | reverse complement strand
GCCTTCACACCCGGGAAAACCGAACAACTGCGCCAGGAGCAGACAGCCAGGGTTGTCGAAGACAAGCAGCTCGAAGCTTCCATCGGCCACGATGGCTGCTGGGTTTCGCACCCCTATTTTATCGGTCCGGCGCTCTCTGCTTTCCAGCGCGAAAACCAGACCGATGTCATGCTCGAAGAGTTCGATAAGTATCCCGATCTGCTGCCCCGTTCTGATGGTGATAAAACCATGGCCGGGCTGCGCAAGAATATCCGCGTCGGCATAGCCTATATGCAGGGCTGGAACCAGGATATCGGTTGCGTTGCCTGGGACAATCTCATGGAAGACCTGGCTACGCTGGAAATTTCGCGCGCGCAGACGTGGCAATGGCTGCACCATCGTATCCGTCTCGCCAGCGGCGAACAGGTGACCCCCGGGCTGGTTGAGCGTATTTTCGAAGAGGAGTTGGCCAGGATAAACGCCGAAATACGCCAGAACAGAAAAACTGCCCCGGGTCATGAGCTCAATGCTGTGCTCGTTGAGTTCAGCATAGCCGCTGAAGATGCTCAGCGTATTTTTTTAAAAGAAACATTTGATGAATTTCTGAGCACTTCTTCCGTGCCGTTGTAGCACGCGCCGGGTTGCGGGTTGACTATTTTGCTGCAGCAGAGAAAAAACGGGGGAACCGGCATTTATTTGACAAAACCCGCAGGCCGGAAGATGTGTCGAATCCCTGATGAAAAAACGTGGCAACAGACCTAATCCAAACGGTTGCAAATTTTCAGGCTAATTTCATGGAGGCTGTCATGAGCGAAAAAAGCACGCTGTTGAACCAATGGAACACCGATCCGCGCTGGCGGGGTATCGAGCGTCCCTATTCTGCAGAGGACGTCCTGCGATTGCGCGGTTCTGTAAAAATCGAGCACACCCTGGCCCGGCTCGGGGCTGAGCGTCTCTGGAAACTGATCAACGAGGAAGAAGGCTATGTCCATGCCCTGGGTGCCATGACCGGCAACCAGGCTGTGCAGATGGTGCAGGCCGGGCTCAAGGCGATCTACATGAGCGGCTGGCAGGTGGCTGGTGATGCCAATGCCGCCGGCCAGACCTATCCGGACCAGAGCCTGTATCCCGCCAACAGCGTACCGCAACTGGTCAAACGCATCAATAACGCCTTGCAGCGCATGGACCAGATCACCCACGGCCAGCAGGATGGCAGCGCGCCGCACTGGTTCGCGCCCATCGTGGCTGATGCTGAAGCCGGCTTCGGCGGGGTGCTCAATGCCTATGAGCTGATGAAGGGGATGATCGAAGCCGGGGCAGCCGGCGTGCATTTCGAAGACCAGCTCTCTTCCGCGAAAAAATGTGGCCACATGGGCGGAAAGGTGCTGGTTCCCACGCAAGAGGCGATACAAAAACTGGTGGCCGCCCGGCTGGCGGCTGATGTCATGGATGTGCCGACCGTGCTGATCGCTCGTACCGATGCCAACAGCGCCACCCTGTTGACCAGCGATATCGATGAACGCGACCGCCCGTTCATCATCGGCGACCGTACTGTGGAAGGATTTTTTCATGTCCGCAGCGGACTGGACCAGGCGATCGCACGCGGGCTGGCTTATGCGCCATACGCGGACATGCTCTGGTGCGAGACCGCGCATCCGGACCTCGAAGAAGCGCGCCGCTTTGCCGAAGCCATCCATCGCGAGTTCCCGGGTAAGCTGCTGGCCTACAACTGCTCGCCCTCGTTCAACTGGAAACGCCACCTCGATGATGCCACCATCGCGAAGTTCCAGCGTGAGCTCGGTGCCATGGGCTATAAGTTCCAGTTCGTGACTTTGGCCGGATTTCATGCCCTGAATACCAGCATGTTCGAGCTGGCGCAGGCCTACAGAGACCATGGCATGGCGGCCTATTCGAAACTGCAGGAACGCGAGTTTGAGCTCGAAGCGAGCGAAGGCTATCGCGCTGTCAAACATCAGAGTTTCGTCGGAGCCGGTTATTTCGACGATATCGCGCAGGTGATCGCAGGCGGTCAGAGCTCGACCACGTCTCTCGCTGGCTCAACTGAAGAGGAGCAGTTTGAGTCTGCTTCTGCCGCAGAAAATTCTGCGCAGAAAAATGGCAAGGCCGTCGGCCAGAGCGTGGCCGCATAGCACCACCTGAGCGAAAAAAGCACCATCAGCCCCTGTCGAGGCACATAGTCACGGCAGGGGCTGTTTGCATTTGAGATGAAACGCGTGGCGTTGTGCCGTCCAGTATTCTGCAGGATGAAAAATTCTACTCATGCTCACGAACTGGTTTCTTTTTTGAAAAAATCTCACTATTCTCTGCCATGGATAAAGACAAGCTGATTGCTTTGCTGCAGGCCGTGCGCGATGGCAAAGAGAGCGTGCAGCAGGCCTGTGATAAACTGGCAAATTTTCCGAGCGAACACCTCGGCTTTGCCACCCTCGATACCCACCGCAGTGTGCGTACCGGCTTTCCGGAAGTGATTTTTTGCCCGGGTAAAACCCCACGACAGGTGGCGGAAATTTTCGCCCGTCTCGCAGCCCGGCATGGGAGAGTGCTGGCGACACGAGCCACACATGAGCAGTATCTTGCTGTGCGCAGCCGCACGGCCGGAGCGAGCTGGAACGAGGTTGCGCGTGCAATTTACCTGCGCCCGCACAGCCCGGACAGCGACCCACCCGGTGTGCTCGTCGCAACAGGAGGCACCTCAGATATTCCAGTCGCTGAAGAAGCCGTGATCACGGCAGAGCTGATGGGCAATCGTGTGGAAAGGCTGTTCGATGTTGGGGTGGCGGGCCTGCACAGGCTGCTGATGAAAAGCGAGGCCCTGCAGCGTGCCCGGGTGATCGTCGTGGTGGCTGGTATGGAAGGCGCTCTGGCCAGTGTTGTCGGCGGGCTGGTCTCGGTGCCGGTTATCGCTGTTCCCACGAGTGTCGGGTATGGAGCGGGTTTTGATGGCATCGCACCGTTGCTGGCCATGCTCAACTCCTGTGCTCCCGGAGTGTCGGTTGTCAATATCGACAACGGTTTCGGCGCCGGCTATATCGCTGGTATGATCAATCGCGCGATCGCGGCGGAGGCTGAATGACACCAAAAGCGTGTAAGCAGAGTGAGGCGTTGCGTATTCCTGAAGAATTGAAACGGCTGTTTCTCGAACTGGATTCGGTCGTCGTCGCTTTTTCCGGCGGTGTGGACAGCGCTCTGGTGCTGCGTCTGGCTGTGGCAGTTCTCGGCCCTCGCCGGGTTGTTGCCGCAGTGGCGGATTCAGCCAGCCTGCCGGAGCGGGATCGCAGTCTGGTGCAGGCGTATGCAGATCGTCTTGGCGTGCCTCTGCACATGCTGGCGACCAGGGAACTCGAAGACCCGCGCTATGCGGCCAATCCCGTCGATCGCTGTTTTTTTTGTAAGGATGAGCTGTACAGCCGTTTCTCAGCTCTGGCAGCAGAGCTCGGTTTTGCGGCCGTGGTCGATGGCACCAATGCTGATGATGTAAAGGCTCATCGCCCCGGCATGGCAGCGGCGAAAAAGGCGGGTGTGCGCAGTCCGCTGCTCGACGCTGGTCTGGACAAAACGGCAGTGCGTGCGCTTGCCCGGGCTCTGGATGTTCCCATGTGGAATAAGCCAGCTTCTGCCTGCCTGGCCTCGCGCATCCCGTACAACACGCGCGTGAGCGCCGAGGTGCTGCGGCAGATCGATCGGGCCGAACAAATCCTGCTCGATAACGGCTTTGCCACGGTTCGCGTCCGCCATCACGGTGAGATTGCCCGTATTGAAGTAACGCCCGAGATGGTGCCGCGTTTGCTGCATCCGGATATGCGCCAGCGCATCAGCACAGCGCTGAAGGAAGTCGGTTATCGCTACGTCACAGTCGATCTCGACGGTTACCGTTCGGGAAGCCTGAACCCGCCTGCGCAGCAGGAGGTGAGGAAGTAGCAGCACCCCATCAGGAGGAATACCGATGAAAACAGGACTCAGTAAGGTACTCACGGTCTGCCTGTTCGCTCTGGCAGGCCACGGTCCGGCCATGGCCCAGCATGATGGCTTTACTTCGGTTTACGACAAGCTGCGCGCACGCGACAGCACGATCACGCACATGGTCGTCGATTGGAAAGGTCCGGACAGAAACGTGCGTGCCCGGCTGCGCGGTACATTTGTGATTGCTGCTGGTGAGACAGGCATCCGATCCGTCGGACAGGGGGGCGTGGTCGAGTTTGAGGAGCGGCGCAGTGGCGTATATCGCCGGCTGCGCGCAACCCCTGCCGGGCGCAACAGCGTGTCCTATCGCTATGAAGTCGATTTTGAACCGGTAAAATTCGACAGCACAGCCAGGCGCTGGTTTACTGGTTTGTTGCGGGAGATCGTTCGCGAGACCGGGATCACCTCGCGGCTGCGAGTGGAGAGAATTCTGGCAGCCGGAGGCGCGGCAGCCGTACTGCGCGAGATCGATGCCATCGAAAGCGAGCGCTCGCAGCGGATGTACTACGAGCGGCTGCTGGAAAGTACGTCTCTGCCTGCAGATACGCTGGCCCTGATCATGCGCCGGGTGCGCGGTGTTTTTGCTGCTGACCGCAATCTCGAGCTCCTCATCACAGCCGTGCTGAAACAGAAAAACTGCAACCACGAGGTCCTCGCTGCGATCATGCACACGAGCAGGGAGATCAATGATGAAAGCACGCGCGCCGCTGTCCTCGCTGATGTGGCGTTGCGCATCCCCGAGGGCGATGAGGAGCTGCGCGGGCAACTGGAATATGAGGTGAGCCTGTTGCGTTCCCCCTTGGAACGCCGGCGTGTTTTGACGGCAAAATGAATGGCTGTAAAGCGAGAAAGCTGAATCCGGCAGGCCTGAGGTGAAGCCCCTGAAAACGCGGTGATCACGTCCTGTCAGGATTTTTTCAGGTCAGAGGGCAAAACAGCGATGATGTTTTCAGCAGCGCCGGTACGCGCAGCGACGAAAGCGCGGCTTTGCTCGGCAGCCTTCTGGCGGAACTCTGCGTTGTGGAAAATATCAAAGAGATAGCGCCGGCACATAGCCTCATCCTCAACGATAAAACCACAGCCTTCCTCGACCATGCCGATAGCCTCGGCACTGTTGCGCATACGCGGGCCAAACAGAACCGGCAGGCTGTGCGCCGCTGCCTCGATGACGCTGTGCACTCCCGGTCCGAACCCCCCGCCGACAAACGCCCCGATTCCGGCGCCGTATATATTGGCCAGAATGCCTACCTTATCCACGATCACCACATCGCTGCGCTCTTTTTCATTGTACTGTGAAAGTGTACTCACGCTCAAATTCAGATTGCAGCAACTGCGCACAGCACTGCTGATATAGGCTTCGGTCGGTTCGTGTGGAACGAGCAGCAGCACCGCGTCAGCCGTGCCACGCTTCAGTTCGCAAAAAGCAGGCAGCAGAACGACCTCGTCCTCTGGCCAGCAACTGCCGGCAACGAATAGCTGCTTATTTTTCAGCAGAGACCGGGGCAGAAGCTCCGCGATGTCGCGCTCGCGGGCACGATAAACCACCTGATCGAAACGGGGATCGCCGCAGACCACGACTTTATGCTGTGGAGAGAGAAAAATCTGCATCGCGTTTTTTGCCTGCTCTGAAATCGGACATATTGCATCGAGATGAGCATGAACCGCCCTGCTGAACTGGCGGATGAGCCATTTTCGCCGGGCAGATTTTTCGTGCAGCGAAGCGGCAAAAAGCACACAATATGCCCCGCGCCGGGAGGCCTCGCGTACGAGATTGGGCCAGACATCGTAGCGCGTGAAGAGTAGAAACCGTGGCTGGACGAGATCGAGAAAGGGACGCACCTCACGGATACGGTCGAACGGG
>DRLW01000707.1 GCA_011375275.1 Bacteroidota bacterium | reverse complement strand
GACAGGGTCAGGCGGCGCTGTTTCTGTTCGTACATGATGCGTTCGCAGGTGTTGGCCAGCATGCCGAGCAAATCGTTACCGGAGGTGCCGCTGGCCAGGGCTTCGCGCACCAGCCCGATGCTGCGGTGATAATTTTCATGTATGATTGCTTCATAGAGTTCCTGCATGAATTCACCGGGCCGGGCGTCAGAGTTTTCTCCGAGGGTGGAGTGAACCAGCCGGCTGTGCAGCTCGAGGGAACGCTGCAAGTGCTGGCGCAGGTTCTCGCTGGAAATACGTGCCTGTTCCAGGGTGTTTTCCACGGTACCGAGATATTCCAGTGAGGAAAGTATGCGTTCCATTTTGTTGATCGCCACCACCATGTTGCCGATATCACTGGCCACCCGGCCGGCCATATCCCCGGCTGTGCTGAGCTTTTTCTGTTCCTCGGTCAAACTGAGCATCTGATCCTGAAGGTTTTTTTCAAACTCGTCGAGCATGTTGGCAAATTCTCCCACAGCTCCGGCGACCGACTCACTGGATTCGCGTGACTCCGCGGACAGCAGCTTGACCTCATCCGCGACCACAGAGAAACCGCGACCGTACTCACCGGCCCGCTCTGCCTCAAGCCGTGCATTCAACGCCAGCATCTTGGTGCGCGACGCCACTTCCTGCACGATGGTGACGAAACGTGAAATCTCCGAACTGGTCGATTTCAGATCATGGAAAGTGTGCGCGATGTTCTCCGAAGCCGTGGCGATGCGCGTCATTTCGTGCGCCACGTGCCGCGTGGTCTCAGCGAACTCTTTTGTCGTTCCTGTCACCGATCGGATCACATCCTGGCTGCGGATCAGAGTGTCGGCGAAATGATCCCGCGAAGAGCTGCTCTCCTTGGGGTCCTGCCCGATACGGTTCATGAGCTTCTGCAGATGGAGTATCTCTGCCTCGAGATCTTTGGAAATGTTGGTTGTGGTTAAAATGGTGCTTTCGAGCTGGCGCAGAGAATCTTTGATGTCTTCACTGCTGACTTCCGTAATATCATGCATGGCCTCTCCTGCTCATTGACACATAGTTTTTAGCATACGATCGGTTGGACTCTTGTCCCGCTTCCTTTTCTAATCGCTGTCCTTGAGTTTCGACAGACCTGAGTCCTATTTTAAGAAATTGTTGATGATATTTTTGTCAAACGTGACAAGGTCTGTCCTGGCCCGATCGATAATCCCAGCAAAAATCTTCTGTTTCCTTCCAGAGTTATGTTTTCGGGGACATGTAAGCCCTCATCATTTTTTCTATGGGGAGACCGGATGTTGAATACTGTTCATTTTTCTTATTCTCAGGAATACCCTATTAGATTTTCTAATATTCAAGAAACCCGTCCCGGAACAGGGTCTGGTGATGGTATGGGGAATGTGTGGTAAGTCCTTAATAAACAGGTATAAATTTCGGACTGAAATACAGGGAATTGTTCGTTTTTTGCAGTCTGTTGACTGTGAAAAAATGGCACCATAATTGTTGAGAGCCAAGTCAATGTATAAAATTGTCTATTGTCTTTGTGTGATTTTCAACAGTTCGCCGGCCCGCAAATCGGGCTGAAAAAACAGGTACCAACCCAAGGAGAGCTGGATTTATGGCAGAGCAATCCAGACAACCGGAACAGACAGATGTTTCGCGCCGCGGATTTCTGGCATCCCTGCTGATGGGCATTGGCCTGCTGCTCAGTTACGGCATGCTGGCTGTTGATGGCCTGCTCTTCATATTACCACGGCGTACCCGGCCACGCACGCGGAAAATCTACGCCGGGAACCTTGCACAATACACAGAAGGCACGTTGAAATCCTTCTATGACCTCGAGGGCAAGGAAATACTGGTCAAACGCTTTGGTGAAGAGCTGAAGGCATTCAGTTCGGTCTGCCCGCATCTCGGCTGTCGCGTGCATTGGGAAGCGGATAACCATCGATTTTTCTGTCCCTGCCATGGCGGCGTTTTTGATGAAGATGGCCAGCCGGTTGCCGGGCCGCCGGCAGATGCCAACACACCGCTGTTCGCGGTGCCTGTAACAGTGGATCACAAAAGCGGGATCGTCTATATCGAGGTTACGGACAGCAGCAGGAGGAGGGGCTGATGGGTGAGAGCGAACAGGGCGCCCGCAGCGGCATCGCCCGGAAGATGAATGAACTCTTTCCTTTTAATTGGGAGCTGTTGCGCCATGCTGGTGCTGAGCCCGTGCCATATCATCTGAAAAAGTGGTGGTTCTGTCTCGGTGGTACGGTCCTGTATCTGTTTATCATTCAGGTCATTACCGGTATTGCGCTGACGTTTTACTATGTCCCCTCTCCGGAGCAGGCATACGAGAGTGTTGCGCATATCACGCACGATGTACGCTTCGGCTGGTACATCCGTTCTCTGCACAAATGGTCGTCCAACTTCATGATCGTCGCGCTGTTCCTGCATGTTATGCGGGTGTATTTTACCGGCGCTTACCGCCACCCCCGCCAACTCAACTGGATGATCGGCTTCGGTCTGCTGGTCACCACGCTGATTTTCGGCTTTACCGGTTATTCACTGATCTATGAGCAGCTCAGCTACTGGGGTGCTACCGTTGCTGCGAATCTGGCTGAGGCAACGCCTCTGATCGGCTCGTGGCTGGGGTATTTTCTGCGCGGTGGCCCGACAATCGGCGAGAATACGCTGACGCGGTTCTTTGTGCTGCACATCGGCTTGCTGCCGACGGTTGCCTTTATCCTCATCGCGCTGCACATCCTGCTGATTCGCCTGCAGGGCGTCACAGAGCTGGAGTTCGAAGATGAGAAAGTCCCGGAAAAAGAGCGCTACTTCCGCTTCTGGCCGGAGCACGCAACAACCGAGCTGATGATCGGTGTGCTGCTGATGTACATTCTGACTATTTTCGCCCTGGTCTTTCCTGCAGAGCTCGGTGACAAGGCCAATCCCG
>DRLW01000706.1 GCA_011375275.1 Bacteroidota bacterium | reverse complement strand
TTCTGAAGGCCCTTTTGGAGACCTTGCTGAAGACCATCCTCAAAAATGGCCTTTTTCTCTTTTTTGATCGCTGTGATCAGCATTTCTTTGACATTTTCTTTTTATCCTTACGTATGCGCACGCCGGTTTGTCATCGGTTGTGCACACCGAAAGACATGTTGAGTTAGCGTAACTTATTTCTCAAGGCTTCGATTTCAGCCACCGGCAGGCCTGTGACTTTATGGATCAATTCGATATCCTGCCCAAAAGCCAGCATGCGCCTTGCGACATCAATACTTTTTTCGCGCTGACCTTTCTGCTTGCCCGTCTCAATGCCCTTCTGAAGACCCTTCTGAAGACCCTTCTCCAGACCTTCCTGAAGGCCTTTCTGAAGGCCCTTTTGGAGACCTTGCTGAAGACCATCCTCAAAAATGGCCTTTTTCTCTTTTTTGATCGCTGTGATCAGCATTTCTTTGACCTCTTCTTTATCCTTGTATACTCGCTCCAGTTTGTCATAGGCTGCACTCGTAATTCTGCCATGCTCGTGCAAGTTGAGAAACCAGTTGAGCAGAAGAGAAATGGATTTTTTGTCTTCTTCTTTTTCAAACAGAAGAAGGAACTGCTCTTCTAGCTCTTCGATATCATAATGAGCTTCGGCTAAAAATAATGTAGAGATGAGATTAGAAATTTTCAACAGCTTTTCTTTATCGAACTCATTTTCAGCAAGTTTGAAATATTGAAACCTGATGCCGTACTTACCAAGCAGTTCATTACCTTCGATCAACGTTTCAATAGCAACCGGGGCAGTCCACTTTTTATCCCCATTGTAAAGCAAAAGGGGGAAAACCGCGGGCAGATTTTTCGGTTTTTTCTGTGTCTGCAGGTAGTCCATGAGGAAATTGCTGATGTAATTGAGAAAACGCAGGCTCATGAAGCGATCCACAGTGGACTGGAATTCGAGCAGAATGATGATATAAAGCTCCCGCCCCTGCAGTTTAACTCTGTAGATAATGTCGCTCTGAGTTTCTTTGTAGTGGTCAGCGATAAAGGTTTTATCGAGCTGCTCGCAAGAGTCAAAATCGATATCTTTGACCCATTTTTCGGTGACAAACGTTTCGATGAGCTGGCGGAAAATGCGTTTGTCGCTGAAGAGCTTCTTATAGCCGGTGTCATGAATGTTCGGCATGTTTTCCCCTGGAGCGTGTCGTGTATCAAATGGAATGGTAAGAAAAATAAAGCAGCCGACAACTGCCTGCAAATAAAAACGGAACGGCGTCTGACTTTACGCACTCAAAACCTTGGCGTGAATGCGCTCACCAGCCGCACCAATGCAGGCCCCGGCCCGTTTTAGCCCCGGGCACCCACATTGCTGGCAGCAAAACAACGCAGAGTGCGGAACCAGGCGTTTAAAATGTATACACAAAATCGACGTAAGGGATGCCCGGGAACAGGAATTCCTCCGTCGGGCTCCAGAACGCGAGATCGACGGAGAGTTTCCTGCCGAAAAAACGTACGCCATAGGAAACCAGGCCGCCATCAAGGCCAGGCAGCACCCAATTTTCGGTCACCAGAGAAACCCTGCGACTGACGCGCCACTCTCCACCCAAAATTACCATCGGCCGATCAGCAACTTCTTTATCGACAAAACCATAGCCAAGCCCGGCAGTAATGCTTTTATCCATCGAGCCAAAAGTCGTCACTCCATAGAGGATCCCGACTCCCAGAGGGTTATCTGCACTGTCGCTAAAATCCGGCATGCGCAGCAGTAACACACCGACAGCCCCGTGTGCAGACTCCCCGATGGAGAACCCAACTTTAGGAGTCAGATAGAGCAGTTGCTCGTCGAACGGGACATTGGGGAATAGTGAAATACCTCCGCCGATGGTAATATTATCCGTCAAACCGTACGCGACGCTCGGGAAAAACAGATACACATCGGCAAAATAACCGTTGCCGCTTTTCAGCGTCCGGGCTGTCGGCGCAAAAAACATCCGTGTCGCGTTGGGGTTTTCAAACCAGACTTCCCCTCCCCGGACTTTATCCGCATCGACCATGGTCAGGGAGCGGACGCTCGCCTTACGAATTTCCGTGCGCCCGAGGTCAGATTCGAACAGGATGTTTTTCCGGCCGATTTTAACGATGCGACCGATCAATTCAGAACCATCTCTGGTTCTGAGAATCTGAACCTTGCCTTCCGGTGGAATGATGAATTCAATTTTGCTCTTTTGTCCCTGCTTTTTCTTTTCCTGGCCGCTTGTTTGCGCAAACAGCCCGCTCAAGGCCATCACCACCAACAGCAGTCCGGCTACCCGGCTCCATTTCACATTATTCATCTTACACCTCCTTGAAAACAGTGCTCCTGAGAGTTTCACAAATTGCGGTACATCCACTGTACCCTCTGGTTATCCATTAACTCAGCATTGTTGCATCTTTTCTGCCAGTCCGCCAGAGCTCGGCACATGCCTGCACCAGAACCGTCATTCCGGTTTCCCCGCAGGGGAAGACCGGAACCTCCCAGACTCGGGCACGTGCCAGAAAAGATGAGATCCCGGCACGGCGCTTCGCTTGGCCGGAATGACAGATATCGATTTCTGGATTAGAACCGGTTAGCTGAGTTAACTGGATACCCTGAACTGTACCCTGATAAATCCATAACACGGACATGTTCCCCCCACAACAATCTCATCATCCCGAGTAACGCAAAAATAAGCGCTGCGCAAGGAAAGGCGGGATAGATTGCCCGTAGTGACGTACCTGCCACAGAATAAGATATTTTGCACTTCTGATTGTCATGGAAATGTCATAAAACCGTAAAAAGCATGTTTCTTATTGCAGCAGGAGAGCAGGAGTTCCGGTTCGGGATGCACCGTGAGTCAGATGTCAGGGATACTGAGGCAAGGGAGCTGGATGCTCCTGAGAAGACCGATTTCTGGTTACCCCAAGCCTGGCATCTGCATCAACTCTGAGACTTCGAGCGAACCGCCGGTTTCGAGGAAAGGACATGCTTTGGCGATCTTCAGCGCAGCTTCCATGGATTCGGCTTCAATGATCGTATATCCGGACATTGTCGTGGCACTGCCGGAGCTGACTGCTCCATCAGGCCTGATCGTATGGGTATTTTTGAACGGATTGGCCGGACTCACTGCCGAATCGCCCAATGAGGTCAACCATTGCTGATATTTAGCAAAATGTTTCTTTCCTTCTTCCGGGGTCGATGGCTGATTGCCACCAATATACACGATGATGTAGCGAGGCATAGGAATGGCTCCTTGAATTGAGCGAGAATCTGAACTGCATCCCCCGCCATCTGCTCACTCAGGAAGCTGGCGGGCGATCTGCGTATTACTCGAGCGAAAGGCCGCGTCAGGCCAGTGCACCATG
>DRLW01000705.1 GCA_011375275.1 Bacteroidota bacterium | reverse complement strand
TGGTCATCGGAGCCGGCGGGCTGGGCTCTCCGGTACTGATGTACCTCGCCGCTGCCGGGGTTGGCACGATCGGCATCGTCGATGAGGACAGTATCGATACCTCAAACCTGCAACGCCAGGTGATTTATTCTCATGCTATGGTCGGCAGCTCAAAACTCACCTCTGCGCGCCGGTTCATACACGACTTAAACCCGGGCGTCTGTGTGATCAGTTATGAGACGAAATTTATCGCTGAGAATGCCCTGGACATTGCGAGAGGGTATGATCTGATCATCGATGGTACGGATAATTTCCCGACACGGTATCTCGTCAATGATGTCTGCGTGCTGCTCGGCATACCGAATATCTATGGCAGCATTTTTCGTTTCGAGGGCCAGGCGAGCGTTTTTGCCCTGCCCGGCGGGCCGTGTTATCGGTGTCTCTATCCCGAGCCTCCGCCGCCGGGACTGGTTCCGAGCTGCGCTGAAGGAGGGGTTCTCGGCGTTCTACCCGGCATTATCGGCTCGATTCAGGCCACAGAGGCAATCAAAATTCTCACCGGTATCGGGACGTGCCTTTCCGGCAGGCTGTTGCTGTTCGATGCTCTGACCATGCGCTTCAGTGAAATGCAGTTGAAGAAAAAAAAGGACTGCCCGATGTGCGGAGAATCGCCGAGCATCCACGAGCTTGTGGACTACCAGGAGTTCTGCGGCATTCCGGGAGTCTGGCATCCGGAAGCACTCGCCCCGGAGCTGGAAATCACCCCATCTGAACTGGCTGAAAAACTGAAGCGGCAGCACGTCACCCTCATCGATGTGCGCCAGCCGCAAGAATGGGATATCTGTCACATAGAAGGCGCTCAACTCATCCCCGGCAGAACCCTGCCCGAACGGCTGCATGAAATCGATACTTCCCGGGAAGTCGTGCTGTACTGCCGTTCCGGTGTTCGTTCGGCGCGGGCGCTGCAAGTCGTCCACCAGGCCGGGCTCACGCACGCGAAGCATCTCAGGGGAGGCATCCTCGCCTGGATCGCTGAGATAGACAACTCGATGATTGCCTACTGACCGCCACCCTTTTCAAAGGATCGCTGGCCACAGACAGGTAAGGCCAATTGGAGAGGCAGCGGTTCGTTCACCGTATGCGCAGACGATAGCTCTCTGATTTCTCTGCGGGCCCATGTTGCATGGGCGGTGATGACCCGTTCGCTGTGACAAATACGCATTGTGAAGAAAGGCACGAATTACCTGGGCAGCGATCTTACCCACTGCTTGTCCTTCACATCCCTTTCTCCGGTTTTCCCGGTAAACCACAAACAGAGAAAGAGAACGCACCACGTTATGTTCACCTTCATTCTGAGAGGAGAATTGCGATGGCAAAACTCGTTTTGCTCACGTTCATTTTGCTTCCCGTGCTGGCCTGCTCGACAGACTCCAACAGGCAGGCGCCTCAGGTAAAAACCGATATCCCTGCAGATTTGCAGATAGAGTTCGGCGAGGGAGGCGGCTTCACAGGGTTATGGCAGGGGCATACCATCGCCGCGGATGGCAGCATTACCCGCTGGACAGGTGCAGCAGGCGAGAAAAAAGAGGACACGTTGGGCACGCTATCACCTGAGACGCTGGCGGAAATCTGGCAGAACATCCAGAACAGCCTCAGCCCGCGCACAAGTTCGGGCCAGCCCGGCAATATGACCCGTTATATTCGTGTGCGCGCGGACTCTGCTGAATTCACCGTGCAATGGCCAGCCGGCCCCGGGACACCGGACAGCCTGAAAAGCGTGGCCGCCCTTTTTGATCGCTGCTTAAAAGCTGTTTCGTCACTTGAAAAAAATAACTCCACCCGGCAGTAACGCCGGGTTCTGGCCCTTACTATTCCGGAGGTTGTTATGTACGCAACACGCCACATCATCTGCCGCCTGACACTGGCATTATTGTTCGGTGCTGCGGCGTTGTCAGCCCAATCCAGGAAAGCCGGCTCTGATTCCGGACATCCTTTTGATGCAAAACGCAAAACCCTGGCCTCTCCCACCCTGTCAGCACCGGCAGTACGCATGGAGACACAGAACATCCGCCAAAATGTCAACGCGTTTTTCGAAAAGCAGCGCCCTGCGATAACTGCGCAAATGCGGGCTTATGAAGCGCTCCTGCAACGCTCGGAAAATGCCGACATCCGCTGGGACGAAAAAAACGGCGTGCCGATCTACATCAGCGGAGTACGCATCGCTGCTTTGCCCAAAGGCATCAACCCGGCTGCACCCGCAGCAGCAGAGCCAATAGCCCGGCAGTTTTTACGCGAAAACGCCGCCCTGCTGCGCATCAATGACCCGGATGACGAGTTCGCGGTGATGAAGACCGAACGCGATGCCCTGGGGATGACCCACATCCGCTACCAGCAAACATACGGTGGTCTGGAAATTTGGGGCAGTGATGTTTTCGTGCACCTCGATGCCGCCAATCGTTTCGACAGCTTCAACGGCCGTTACCGCCCCAGCCCCGTGTTGCTGGATACGCGCCCACAGCGCCATATCTCTGAAGCCGATGCAATCGCTGCCGCCCAAAAAGCCTATGGCGAGGGTGGACGGGCGGAAATTCAGAAAAAAGTCATCTGGTATGATGAGGACGATGTGGCGCACGTAACCTGGCAGGTGCTGCTCGAACGCGGGCTGATTGATCGCTGGATTTATTTTGTCGATGCTGAAAGCGGTGAGGTGGTAAAAAAATACAGCCTGATCCGCGACCAGGGACATGCGCAGGGTTCGGGGACTGACCTGCTCAACAAGCAGCGGTCGTTGAATTTATACCTGTCTGGTTCGGAATACGGTATGATCGACATCTCCAAGCCAATGTATAACGCAGCAGCTTCGAATCTTCCCGCCAAGGGCATCGGCGTCATCTATACGCTTGACGCACGCAACGCAGACAGCACGCTTTTTTTCATCACTTCGACGGACCCAAACAACTGGCCGGACCGGGCTTCGGTTTCCGCGTCGGCCAACGCTTCCCTGGTTTATGACTATTACAAAACGGTTTTCAACCGCGATGCAATCGACGGCAAAGGCTCGACGATAACCGCAGTGATCAATTTTTCACGCAACCTGAACAATGCCTTCTGGACCGGACAGCTCATGGTCTTCGGTACCGGAGACGGCGTTGCATTCAGTAATTTCGCCGCCTCCCTCGATGTTACAGCCCATGAAATGACCCATGGTGTGATCAGCAGCACAGCCAACCTGGTCTATGAAAATCAGTCCGGCGCGCTCAACGAATCTTTTTCCGATGTCTTCGGGGTAATGTTCGACTTCTGGGTCAACGGTGATAACGCGAACTGGCTTTTAGGTGAGGACATCGTCACGCCCGGCATACCTGGCGACTGCTCGCGTAACATGGCAGACCCGGGTGCGGCCAATGTTGCACTTCAGGGGCAGCAACCCGGCCACATGAATGACTATAAGGACCTTCCCAACACACGCCAGGGAGATAATGGCGGCGTGCATGTCAACAGCGGCATAACCAACAAGGCTTTTTATCTGTACGCCCAGTCTGCCGGTCGCGACGCGGCACAGCAAGTCTATTACCGCGCCCTGACCAACTACCTCACCCGTAGCTCCCAGTTCATCGATTGCCGCATCGCTGTAATCAAAGCGGCCAAAGATCTCTACGGTGAGAACAGCAGCCAGGCTGCAGCCGCGGCCCAGGCCTTTGACGGCGTCGGCATCACGGACGGCAACGCCACCCCTCCACCCGCTCCCCTGCCTCAGGTCAACGGCCAGGAATTCCTCGCCGTCACCGATGCCGGGAATGGCGGATTGGTACGCTCTACAACCTCAGCCGATCAGTTTCTCTCCATTTCCACCGCTGCTCTGCTCAGCCGTCCTTCGCCAACGGAAAACGGTAGATTCATCTACTATGTGGACAAGAATAATTTCATCCACGTCGCAGCTTCGGATGGCAGCGAGGACAAAACCATCAGCCAGACCGGGGAATGGGTCAACGTCGCCATCGCGCCGGATGGCCGTTTCCTGGCAGCGACATCGAAGTATAACGAACCCTATATCTATGTTTTCGACCTCGTCGATGGCAGCGGCAACAAAGCCCTGCGGCTCTATACGCCAACCTACAGCCAAGGCGTCACAGCCGGCAACATCGAATATCCCGATCGCATCGACTGGACCAAAAACAGCCAGATGATCATGTATGATGCGTTTAATTCCTACCGGAACATCACCGGAAAAACAGAATACTGGGATATCAACCTCGTCCGTTTATCCGACGGCTTGGTCACCCGGCTGTTCCCGCCGCAGCCTGCTGGCGTCAGCATCGGCAATGCTGTCTTTGCCAGCAATACAGACAGCAAAATCGTCTTCGACTATGCCAACAGGGAGGGCCAGATTTCCGTACTGTCCTTTGATCTGAATTCCGGCACTCAGGGTTTTGTAACCAATAATTTCGGCTCCCTCGGTGTACCGACATTTTCCGGAGACGATAAACGTATCTATTACCAGTACGTCGATAACAACGGGTCGGGAATCTGGTTTGTTGATCTCGACACAGATGGTTTGAACAGCAAAAAGAACGACACCCAGATCATCAGCGGCGGCATCAATCCGGTCAGTTTTGTCATCGGCGATCGCCCCACAGGCGTCGATCACGCACCTGACGGAGTACCGCAGGAGTTCACCCTGTTGCAGAACTATCCCAACCCCTTTAACCCGGAGACGGTGATTGCATACGAACTGCCCTGGAACGGGGCTGTCAGCATCAGAATCATCGACTATCTCGGCCGGGTGATCTACTCTGAGACGCGTTCGGGACAACAGGCAGGCCGCAACCGGTTCGTCTGGCAGGGTGTCGATAAAAATGGTGTCGAGGCGCCGAGTGGTATCTATTTTTATGAAATCAGCAGCACCTCACCCGATGGCGCGCGCCACACCCTGAGCAACAAGATGACGCTGCTCAGATAATTGTCGCATCAAACCTTGCGAGGGCCACCGGTCCTCGCAAGGTTTGGTCATATCCTGAGAATCCTTTCCCTTTTTCAGCCATGTTGCAAGCAGTCATTTTCGATGTTGACGGCACCCTTGCCGAAACAGAACGCGATGGACATCGCGTTGCCTTCAACCGGGCATTTGCTTCTCTCGATCTGCCCTATCATTGGGATACCGATACCTACATCCAGCTTCTCAAAATTTCCGGAGGCGTTGAACGGCTGACATTCTACCTGTCCCGGAATGCGCCCACTCTGGCTGAAGCTGAAAGAGCCCGTCTCGCCGCGGAGCTTCACAGACGCAAAAACGACTTTTTCCGCGAACTCATCGCTGCCGGTCGCATTCGTCCACGCCCGGGTGTCCTTTCCCTCTTCGACTCGCTGCACGACGAGGGCATTCAACTGGGCATAGCCACGACAGGAAGCAGGGAATGGGTTACCCTCCTGCTGAACTCACTGCTCGGCACAAATCGTGTGCTTCATCTCAGGACAGTGATCACTGCCGGTGATGTTCGCAAAAAGAAGCCCGCTCCTGATGCCTATGTGCATGCTCTGGAACAGCTCGAAGTGACGGCAGAACACGCCATCGCAATCGAAGACTCCCAAAACGGCCTGTTAGCCGCCAAAGCCGCCGGCCTGCCCTGCCTGCTGGTGCGCAGCGCATTCTGTGACGAACCCGATGTCCAGCGCGCAGACCTGGCTGTGGATGAGTTCGGGACGCTGGAGAAACCGGCACAGATTCTCTGGAATCCCCACAGCATCGGTGTGGACGGACGGATAACTGTCGAAACCCTGCGCTCTCTGCACAGTGCCTGCTCTGCGGCCGGAACACGCTGAGCTGAACGGATAAAAACCGCCCGCTCCTGCCATCCCTCATGCTTCCCTTTGGTCAGCCCCTGGTTGACATTGCCGGAATATATCTTCACACTTGCATAGTTTTGCAAAGGAAACCGCCGGGCTCCGGTCTGTCTTCGTGCAGAAAATCACCCCTGTTTTCTACACAAATCAGCGCTTTGCAAAAGGGGATGTACACGGGAAGAATCCACAGCGCTAATGCTGCGGCATGAACTTTACAGGTTGCAGGAGACAAAAAAATGAGGCAGCAACAATGACCACCTCGCGGCCAGACACCGTTGTCATCGTCGATGGCGACAGCAAAGCACGCGACCAGCTCGCAGCCCTGCTTTCGGAGCACGGCCGCTACCATCTCGTCCTCCACAGCACACCCTCGGCTGCGCTGGAGTACATGCAATCGCATCCCATCGACATGATTATCTCCGGCTACAGATTGCCTGAGTTCTCCGGCCTTGAGCTGCTCGAACATGCCCGGACATACCATCCCGATGCGCCACGCATACTGCTCACCGGCCACGGTGGCAAGGAAAGCGCCATCGACGGCATCAATCGCGTGGGACTGTTCCAGTATCTGGAAAAACCATGGGATGATGAGCGCCTGCTGCTGACGGTGCGCAACGGTCTGCGGCATAAAAATATGCAGCGCGTTCTGCAGGAAAAAATACAAGCACTGGATTCGGCTCTGCTCCAGCTCAATGAGGTGAGCGAACGCAACCATGTTTTACAGCAGGAGCTGCATCTTGCTCGCAAAGTTCAGCAAAGTCTGTTATCCTGTCCGCCAGAGCCGGCAGCCGGACTTCAGGTTCACGTAATCTGGCAGCCGGCGCTGGAAATCGGCGGCGATTTCTATGACTTCCTGCCCCTGCAAAGCGGTGCCACTGCCATCGTCCTCGCAGATGCCACAGGCCACGGTATTCAGGCCGCGCTCATGACAGCGCTGATCAAGCTGGCCTTAGAAGAATTCCGCGGCAGCGATGCCAGTGCCGCAGACATACTCGCAGGCATGAACAACACCTTACACAAGGGGTTACCACAGAGCATGCTGGTCTCTGCTCTGGTGGTTACAATCGATCCGGACAGCGGGGCCTGCGAGGCAGCCAATGCCGGCATCCCCCATCCGTTGATCGCCGGTAAACGACAAACAACATGCGTCCCGGCAAACGGCGTCATCCTTGGAATTTTCGATCAGGACAATTTCCCGGCACCGCAGGTGAGACGATTTACCCTCAGCGATGATGATCAACTGGTGCTTTTTACAGATGGGCTCAGTGAGGCGAGAAACGCGGAGGGCCGCGGTTTTGGTGAGGGCATGCTTCAGGAAGCGTTACGCAAAAACGGCCACAAACCTCCGGCCGCACTGGCGGAGTACATCATACAGAATATGCGCTCTTTTACCGGCCAAGACATCCGCCAGCAGGATGACATCACTCTCCTGACCGTAGCTTTGAACAGGAGCAAAAAACACTAACCCGGTTCATCTCAAACGGATAACGAAGCTGGAAACAACGTTTCGGCTCGCAGGGCTCGCGTCACGCCGCACGAGCGGAATTACAGAAAAATGATCAACCTGAAAAACCAACTTCAAAAGAGCAGATTTCGTCAACTCATCAGCGTCATTCGATGACGACGGGGAACTTCTGAATTCGTAAATTTAGCAACCTCGAGGGAAACGATGAGCAGAGCACAAAGACTCAACGCAGAAGAAGTCGCCAAGCGACTGAACGGTCTGCCAGGCTGGCGCGTGAACAATGACACGCTATCCCGGGAGTTCACATTCCCGGATTTCGTCCACGCTTTTGCATTCATGAGCAGCGTGGCCCTGGTCGCCGAAGCCATGGATCACCATCCGGACTGGAGCAATGTGTACAGTTCCGTGCGCATCAGTCTGACCACGCACGATGCCGGCGGCCTTACGGAGCTGGATTTCAGGCTGGCAGAAAAAATCAACGCATTGTACACGAGGTGACTTCATTTTGCCTTGTTCAGCTTCCAGTCATAGTCCATCGCTCGTATCGGGCGCTTTTCATCGAGGATGAGCGGCCGATCTGCTTCCGGAGCGTACCTTGCAAGAAAAGCGCGCACCGAGCCGGCGTATGAAATGAAGTCATCTTTGTACCAGTCAAACAGCCGGGTGACGTAGATCGCCTCATCGTTGATGCGCAGCCAACGCGGCATGGCAAGAGAGGCCCTTGTTGCCGTATCGAGCTGTTCATCCAGTTTGTCGCCGGTATATGCAAAAGGCTGCATCGGCGGGCAGCCGAGGGATGCGCAGTTAAGAGCAAAATGGATGCGCGCATCAGCAAATTCTGGCCGGATGATCTCATTTTCGATCTGATTCAACGTCAGCTCTTTGCCTTCGATTGTGACGACTTGCTTGTTCCACGGAGAAGAAAAAAAGCCGCCGATGTCCTTGATACTCTTGACCGGATAATGATCCAGAACAAGTTTCAGCGTGGCGGCATTGTATAAATTGATCCAGAATGCCAGGGCTTGCTTGCGCTCCATGCGTGATGGTTTTTGATGCTGCAGGGTATCAAGATATTGCGCCAGGGCAGACAAATCCTGCGGCGATTGCGACAGATCATCGTAACGGATCAAGCCCTTTTCGACATATTTTTTCAGCAGCTTGTCGAACGGCTCATGCTCAGCCCCGGGTGACTGTGCATATCCTGCCACCGTTAACACAACCAGCCCCATGAACCACACAAATAGATTTTTTTTCATCATACACACTCTCTTCTCTGTTTCGGATTTCAATTGGTCAACAGTACGCCCCGGCTGCGCTTTGCATCGGGCAGTAACAATGGGACATTTTCTTTCCCGGCGATTGAAACGGAGATGCCTGCCTGCGGATGGTGCACGGTTTCTTCCCGCAGGTGTCCGGGAAGTCGCTGCCACAAGCGATCACACGTAGTTTTGACGGCCATAAGCAGGACGCCGCCGCGCAAGGTTGTACAGGAGTCATCCGGCACGGTGCGAAAAAATATGCCATCATCAGGAATGATGATCCGTGGTGAAAAGTTCCGCCAACTGAAGGCAAGCTGAGCCGCCAGGCCATAATCATCGGAGATAATCCACTTTGGGCCACCCTGCTCACCGGTTGTGCGGCACCAGCAGGTAGCCACAGAAGCTGCAAACCCGGCCATCGGCTGGTATTCCTGCAAACGCTGACTCCAGGTTCGTGTTCGTGACACCCTGGCCTCGCGGGCGCCAGCCTGCTGCTGATACAGACTCTGCATGAACTGTACGCGGTTTTCGAGCAGCGCGACCGATCCGGGAGAGCGCATGGCAATAACCATCATCGCACTGAGCAGGAAGGAAACGACGACAGCAACCCGATACC
>DRLW01000704.1 GCA_011375275.1 Bacteroidota bacterium | reverse complement strand
AGTTTCTCTTTTTTTCGCGGATCAGGTACAGGAGGTGTCCCGACTGGCTATCCACTTAACTCAGCACGGTTGCATTTTTTCAACCAGACCGCGTGCCCGAAATGATGAGATTCCGGCGCTTCGCCTGGCAGGAATAACAGATGCCGGTATCTGAACCGGCCCCGATTTGCTGAGTGAACTGGATACCCGGAGGTATCCCGTTCTAAACCGTGCCGCCCGCTGCACCTGAACGTTTCACAACACACCGGAGGGATGTTTTGCCATGCGCACACAACTACACAGCGCGGTGCTGCTCTGCCTGCTCACAATGACAGCGTGCAGCAACTCAGACCGCGGCGAACCCGAGTATATTGCTTCGATTCAGAAATGGCAGCAGCAAAGGGAAGCCTACCAACTGAGCGAGAAGGGCTGGCTCAATCTTGCTGGTTTATTCTGGCTCGAACCCGGTGAAAACAGTTTCGGGAGTGGGAAAGATAATGCTATCGTCTTCCCGGAAGGCAAAGCGCCGGAGTTCATGGGCACGTTCACCCTCAGTGATTCGGGAGTCAGCGTTGTGATCGCCGATGGTGTGACTGTGTTGCACAACGACAAACCCGTGCACGCCCTGCCGCTGCGCTACGATCTCATGGGCAACCCAACCGTACTGACCTATGGCTCACTGGCCTGGTTCATCATCAAACGCGGTGACAAGTTTGCCGTGCGTCTGCGCGATTTCAGCAATGAAGCACTGACCAACTTTGCCGGCATCGAAACCTTCCCCATCGATACTCTGTGGCGCATCACAGCGCGTTTCGAACCGTATGACCCTCCGAAAAAAATCACCGTACCGACGATTCTCGGGACCACGATAGAGCAAAATTGTCCCGGTGTGGTGGTTTTTGAGTGGCAAGGGGAAGAATATCGCCTGGAGCCGACCTCCGAGCCGGAGGACGAGGAGCTGTTCGTTATCTTCGCAGATAAAACCAACGGCAAAGAAACGTACGGCGGTGGCCGCTTCATCGAATTCCCCTGGCCGGACAGCAGCGGCACTGTGGTCATCGATTTCAACAAAGCGTACAACCCGCCCTGTGCCTTCACGGTTTTTGCAACCTGCCCGTTACCTCCTGACCAGAACAAGCTGCCCTTCCGTGTGACAGCCGGTGAAAAACGCTATGCCGCCGGGGAGCACTAACCGGGCCCTTCAGAAAAGAGCGCGGTTGGGAAGCGCCGGCATGCCGGGTTTAGCTGAATGATAGTTGCCAGTGGTGTTCTGCCTCACAGGAAATGGGACTTTCAGCACTTAACACCTTGCCATGGGCCTTCGTGATTTAGTATTTTTGCTCACCATCGGAGGATAGGGCAATCCTGGGAAGGAACCCGAGCGCCGATGGTGGCGATATACGGCAGCAGTGGGTGTTGAACGCTTTTGCTTCAACATCTGCCGGAATCGCGCAGCGCTCCGGACGAATGAAGTGCTGGCCTTTTGTCTCAGTGCCGGCTTTCCATGCCGGATGCGGCGGTGATTTCTGTGCTCACAGGCAAACACAGATCACCTGCGACGACTGCATGAAATTATCTACCCGCAGGAAAAGATTATGCTTTTTTCTCCATTTTCCTGTATATTCCACTTTCTCAAATCCTGCCAGAATAGTCCCAAGTTCGCCGTCATGGCCAAAGTTCACCTTTAGCCTGAAGGAGGGTATTATGAATAAGATCATTCTCCTGCTGACCGCAGCCTGGGGTATCATGCAAGGGGCTTACTATCTCCCTCAGCTGCCAGAGACCGTCCCGATACATTATGACTTCTCAGGAGCAGCTGATCGCTGGGCAAGCAAAGATACCATGATGTGGCTGAACACCGGCCTGTTTGTTTTCATCACCGGTCTTTTTTATGCAATTATCTATCTTGCTGAAAAGGGGTCCCTCGCTCTTATCAACGTGCCGAACAAAGAGTATTGGTTTACAGGAGAGCGTGAGGCAGCGTCGCGTGCCAGGCTGGCAAACATGTTTGGTGCCATGGGAAGCCTGACCAACTTTTTATTTATCGCGGTTTTCTGGCTGCAAGCCCAGAGCATACTGCAGGGCAAAGACACTCTGCCGTCCGTGTTCTTTACCTTGCTCATCGGGTATATTCTGGCGATCAGCGCGTTGACAATCTGGCTCGTAGCTTGCTTTCGCAAACCGAAGCAGCCTGAACATTCCTGAATTTTGTAAAAAAACGAACAGCAGCAAAAGCAGGATTCTGCGCGTATTGTAATCAACCGGGAGGCAACATCGGGAAGAAGCAAATGATGAGCTGTCTTTCCGGAGAGCTATCGCAGGACCAGTAAAAAACGGAGTTACTTATGAACGGAAACAAAGTGATGACGATGAAGAAACGCATGTATGCAACTGTGTTTCTTGCGCTGATTTTTCTGCTCCCTGCGGGTATGCAGGGGCAGGCGAAACAGGGCAAGGATGTCCGTCTGCACATCATGTACAGCAGCTCATCGCATGGCTATTTTCTGCCCTGTGGCTGAAGCGGCAGCAGGCGTGGCGGTCTGGCCAGGCGATATACAGTAATCGACAGTCTGAAAAAACTCTACCCGGACCTGATGCTCGCCGATGGCGGCGATGTGGGCGAGTCTATCAGCAAGCGGCGCGGCTGGCTTACGCCGATGCTCTGGGAGGCCCTGGAAGAACTGGGATACGATCTCATCGCGATCGGCAAGCGCGATCTTGCCGATACCTCGTTTCAGTGGCTGAAAAGCCCGCGTCCGAAAAAGGCGGTTTACCTCACCGGCAATGTTTCCACCAAAGACGGCGCACCGATCACGAGCCCGTTTCAGGTCATCAAACGTGCCGGCGCTAAAATCGGTGTGGTGCCGGTCATTTCCAAACGCTATAACGGTTACTTCCGCAACTACCGGGTTGGACCGGTGGCAGAAACAATCGACAAAGCGCTCGCAGCATTTAACAACGAAAAGGTTGATTTCCGCATTCTGATTTTCCACGGCCCGCGTGCGGAAGCCCGTAACTTAGCAAAACAGTACAAGGATTTCGACCTGTTCTTTCTTTCCAGCGGTGAGGGCAGGCCCATGCGTACCGAGACCGATGCAGCCAGTGGCATGCTCATGGTCGGCCCGGGTGACCGTGGCCGGGAAATGGCTTTTGTCACTCTGGAGAAAAAAGCCGATCGTGTTGAGGCCAAAGCATCGGTTATCGTGCTCGATACCAGCGTGCGCAAATCAAGTGACGAGGTGGCACATATCCTCAAACGTTTTGAAGAAGCAGCCAGGGCACGCTATGCGCGGCCGAAACGGCCGGCACCAAAGCCGCAACAGGTGCCGTAACAATCCGCGACTGCACTTTTTCACCAGTCTGCCTGAGCAGCAAAAACTGAGAGCAGTTTTTCCGAGAAAATTCCGGCGCAGCGCTTCTCGTTGTCCGGAATAACGGATACCGATAACATTCAGGGTTGTTAATTTTTCAGACTGCAAGTCTATCAACCCTTTGCGGCCTCTGCCTGATTTCACCGGACAGA
>DRLW01000703.1 GCA_011375275.1 Bacteroidota bacterium | reverse complement strand
TAGCGTTTCGCGCGGGATGACTGAAAAATTTTGCTCGATGAAGTACTTCGTAGTAGGTGTCTCATAAAATGTAGTTTACGGCAATTTTTTTCGGGTTTGTGAATTTTTCAGGCAATAAAACGTGTGTTATGAAGAAGAGTCTCCGGATTAACGAGTTTTTCAGGTTAAGGCCATGGTTATGCACACAGGAGTAAAAACACGAGAGCCTTATGACGATGGATTACCACCCCAGGGATATGAAGCAAAGAGCATGAACGTCAAATCGGAGCACAAGCGTATCCTCATCATCGGAGACGAGTCTGTTTTTCGCCGCACGCTGTTCAAAACCCTTGCAAAAGACGGCTACAATGTTTTTGCATCAGTCAACATCGCAGAAGCCGCCGAATTCCTCGATTCATTGGACTTTTCACTGATTCTGGTCGATATCGCTGATATCTACAACGGTGGTCTGGATCGGCTGCGGCATATCATGGATATGGCGAAACAGGCTAAAGTGATCGTTTTGATTCCTTTCACCAACCAGAGAGCGAAGAAAACCATCGATACTCTCGGGGCGGTGACCAGCCTGGTCAAACCGATCCGCAAAAAAGTTCTGCTGCGTACCGTCGCCCGCGTTCTGCAATAGTTCCTGCCGCTTTTCTCACCGAATTTTTCCAGAGCATCTTGGTCGCCAGCACGATCATCCGCACTCGCGGTTCTGTCATCGCGTGCTGCTTTGTCTGGTACATGGTTTGCTTTCTTGCTGGTAATGAAACCCGTATTCTAAGCACCAGATATCCCGGCTTCCCCTGTGCGCGATGCTTATTTTGAAATGAATCGGGATAGCGCGTTTCGAAAAGCACTGCAGAAGTAAACAGTCCCGCACAATTGCGCCATTTTACCGAAGGATTCGATCCCGTACCGGGAGGCGGCATGAAAAAGCGAAGAAAAAACCGTGAAGTTCTGAAGGCTTTGTTTGCACCCCGTGGCGTCGCCGTAATCGGCAGCTCATGGCAGTCGCCGTTATTTTTGCAAGTCCTCAATAATCTCGCCGCTTCCAGGGGAAAATCCCGGGTTTGGCCTGTCATCCTCGGGCCTGACCGGCAGATGCCGCCGGAAATTTTTGCCAACGAAATCGATCTCGCGATCCTCGTGATACCCGTTTCAGAAACCCTGCCTGTGCTGCGGCGCTGTGATGCGGCAGGTGTCGCGGCAGCCCTTCTCATCCAGAGCCCGGAAGGAACAAGCCTGCAACGTGCTGATGCATACACTGGGTTGCGTGAGGAGCTCACAGACCTGTCCATCCGCGTTCTCGGCCCCAACAGTGCCGGCCTGATGCTACCCGGCGAAAAATTCAACGCCAGCGTGATCCCCGGCACGGCCCTGACCGGGTCTGTCGCTTTTCTCAGCCAGAGTGGTGCTCTGTGCAATGCTATTCTCGACTGGAGCCTGCGCGAGCAGATCGGCTTCAGCGCCTTTGCCTCTGTCGGTGCAATGGTCGATATCGGCTGGGGCGAGCTGCTCACCTGGCTGGGGGATCATGCGGCAACTCGCAGCATCATCATCTATATGGAATCCATCGGAGAAGCGCGCGCTTTTCTGTCCGCTGCCCGCGAAACGACTTTGAGCAAACCGGTGATCGTGATCAAAGCAGGCAGGACGGAAACAGCAGCCCGTGCCATGGCCGCGCATTCTTTTCATCCGGCCGGAGATGACGCGGTGCTCGATGCGGCGTTCAGAAGAATCGGTGTGTTGCGCGTCGAGAGTATCGCCGAGCTGTTTTATATGGCCGAAGTGCTCTCCCGGCAGCCACTGCCCTCGGGCAACCGGCTGATGATCCTGAGTAATTCCGGCAGTGCAGGTGTTTTGGCTGCAGACTCGCTCACGACCAGAGGCGGTGCGCCCGGCCATGTGCCGGACGAAACCGTCGCAGCGCTGCGCGATCGTGCTCTGGTCACCGGTTTCGTCGATCTCGGTGAAGACGCCGATGCAGGGCGCTATTCTGAAGTGCTGGGTGTGCTCCAGGCAGACGCAGATACTGACGGCACTCTGGTTGTTTATGCGCCGACCATTTTTACCCCGGCAGAAGATGTTGCGGATGAAGTTATCCGCTTTGCACATTCGCAGCAGAAACCGGTGCTGGCAAGCTGGATCGGGGGCAACAGCGTACAGAAGGGCACGGCCATGCTCGAGCGCGCCGGAATCCCGACGTTTCCCTATCCGGACACGGCCGCGAAAATTTTCAACTATATGTGGCGCTATGCCTATAATTTGCGTGCCCTGTATGAAACCCCTGCTCTGGTTGATTCAGAGGAAAAAGCCGGCGAGCGACGTGCATTTGCAGATGAACTGCTGCAGAAGGAGCTCGAACTCGGGAAGGAAGCGCTGAGTGCCGATGCTGCTGCCCGGCTTCTTGCCGCCTATGGCCTGGATGTATCAGATGAAAAGCCTGCGGGCGGTCAGAGTTATCCCTGCGCCATGGGGTCTTTCGTGGATGCCGAGTTTGGGCCGGTGCTGTATTTCAGCGCCACAGCACAGGGCCCGGCACCGGGAAGCGACAGAGCTCTGGCACTTCCGCCCCTGAACACGACCCTGGCCCGGCGTATGTTGGAACAGACACGGTTTTATCAGCAGATGCAGGCAGAGGGCAGAGTCGATCTGAATAAGCTCGAGCAGACTCTGGTGGGGTTCAGCAGGATGCTGGTCGAATTGCCGAGAATTCACGAAGTCAAGCTCGATCCTCTGTTTCTGCACATCGGCGAAAGCGGAGAGGCACGGCCTCAGGTAGCAGCTTGCCAGATTCGCCTGTTTGGCAAAGAAATCCCGGACAACCGCTTGCCACGCCCGGCCATCCGTCCCTACCCGATTCAGTACGTCAGCGAGTGGCGTCTGCGAGATGGCACACCTGTGCTCATCCGTCCGATTCGCCCCGAAGACGAACCCAAATTCGTCGTTTTTCATCGGCATCTCTCGGACCAGAGCGTTTATTTCCGCTACTTCCACACGATTCAGCTCGACCAGCGCATCGCGCACGAGCGCTTGAGCCGGATCTGTTTTGTCGATTATGACCGGGAGATGGCGTTAGTGGTTGAAACAGCCACCGGTGATGAGCAGGACATTATCGCTGTCGGCAGGTTGATCCGCGCGCACGGCGATGATGAAGCCGAGTTTGCTATCCTCGTGGCTGATAAATACCAGCGTTCCGGGATCGGCACCGAACTGCTGCGCCGTCTGGTTGCCATCGGCGGCCGAGAGGGGCTGGCGAGGATAACAGCGAAAATTCTGCCGGAAAACAGTGGCATGCTGCAAGTTTGTCGTAAGATCGGTTTTGATGTCCGCTTTAATGCCGATGAGGAAGTGTACGATGCCGTGATTGCGTTATGATCAGAAAAGCTCTCGCCTGCTGGCGTTCTGTAAACACGCGTGCAGGAGGATTTTCGGCATGTCCCGCTTCCCGTGCCCGGCGTTAATCTGTACGGTAAGGACGGTAAGCTTTGGAGTATCTTATTCGGTAAAATTCGACGGGGTGCACTTTCAACCGGGAGAAGTGAGATGAAAAAGATGACAGCACAAGACATCATGAACAAAAACATCATCGTCGTGCCACAGAACTGGACGATTACCGAGCTGGCCAGGTTCTTTCTGGAAAAAGCGATCACCGGCGCACCGGTTGCAGACAGAGAGGGGAAGCTGGTCGGCGTGGTCTCGCTGATGGATATCGCCCGCTACGAGAGCTACAGCGCGCGCAAGGCGAAGCCGGAGAAAACACATCATTATTATCTGCATGGCTGGGAAGATGCCATGGACAGCGACGACATGCGCGCGTTCCACGTCGAAGACTATCCTGATACGACCGTTGAACAGATCATGACGCCGATGATTTTCAAAGTCCCGGCAGAAATGGCCATCCCTGATGTCGCCAGAATGATGGTGATGGGGCGCATTCATCGCGTTCTTGTCGTCGATGAGGATAAGCCGGTGGGCATTATTACCACGATGGATTTGCTCAAGCTGTTGTATTGAGCCGCAGCCTGCGTCACTGGTTGTGGGGACTGGCCCCGGGATACGTGCTTTTGCAGCTCGAATGTGGCAATGGATCAGGCACCGCCACGGGATAGAAGTAGCCGAAGTGGCAACACTTCGGGCACACGGAGTTTCGGAACTCTTGCGAGTTCCGCTACACGATACAAAGCGTGTGCTCGTTCACGGTATCCGTCCGGTTAACCTCGCCTTTCTTCAGTTTCTCCCCTTTTCACCGTTTCGAATGCGGCTATGGGATCAGTCACCGCCACAGGCGAGAAGTAGCCGAAGTGGCAACACTTCGGGCGCCCGGAGTTTCGGAACTCAAGCACG
>DRLW01000702.1 GCA_011375275.1 Bacteroidota bacterium | reverse complement strand
TCTTTTCTGCAATGGAAATGACGTACTCGCGCATTTTGTCTTCATTCTTCGAGCCGCGGGGTATTGTCAAAATCGTGTCAAAATGTGACCAGAGTGCTTTAGGCTCGAGATCCGATACGAAAGTCATGGTTGTGCCTCCTGTATGTCATGTTTTTCAAGGGGAAAGCTGTTATCTGTAGAATTCGCACATGTTCGCTGTTGTCCCATACAATGGACAGCCCCCGGAGTTGTCTTTGGGAAGTTGCCCCGGGCAACCCATGATGAGCCGAGGGTTGTGATGAAAATCTGTCACCGTTTTATCAGTCAGTTCGTGCGCCAAAAGATGTAAAAGGCAGCGCGCCTGAGATGACGATTGAACAGGTACAAAAAACAGGATTGATGCTTTCTCCAGCTCTGGCGTTCTGCGATCAAACAAAGTAGTATTTGACGATCCGATAAGCAAGCAAAAGTTCCCCCGCCGGGCCACAGGGGTGTCTTTATATTTGTAATTTTCCGCTTGCGCATGATGAAAAATTTACACACTATGATTACCCTTTCAACGGGCAAAGGCAGGCACCCTCAGCAGGCTGTGGGCCTGTGCATGGATCCGTCTATTGCCCGATAGTTCGCCGGATACTCTTTGCGGGACGGTCCCTATGTCCGAATTGCTGGTCATTCAGCACAATCCTTTTTTCGCCTATCTGATCCAGTCGGTGCAGGATAACGCCATCTTTTTTCTGCTGCACATCCTGACGTTTGTGGCGCTGTTTTTATCCTGGGTCTGGCTGCGTTTGCAACCTCAGCCGTATTTTTTGCACTTGACACTGGCCACGGCCATGGGCTTTTCCCTGGCCATGGCCAAACTCCTGCCCCCCTCTTCGCTGCAAGCTGTTAACGGCGGGCAAATCACCTTGCTGAGCTTTATAACCGCGCTGTACCTTACTCTGGCGCTCGCCCCGCACGAGTACGCCAAATCGACCACTCTTGTGAAAATCCGTTCTGTTGTGCGACGCCGCATCTGGTTGCTGGCTGCTGTTTTGGTGCTCATCGCAGCCGGCATAGCCGCAGACCTGCGTGTGCCCGGAGTGGCCCAAACGCCGGGCTTTTTTTATAGCTGGCTCGGGGCCATGGCCCTGATGCTCAGCGGGGGGGGCTGGCTGTCGTTCCGTAATTTTCGCAAATCACGTACGGAAATGCTGGTCTATTCAGCGGTATTGCTCGTTTTTGCTCTGGCAGCTTTTGCCAGTCTGTTCATCCATCCGCTGCTGGGTTTCTGGCCGGCGATCCTGGGCTTTACTCTGATCATCTGGCAGGTGCTGCTCTATCACAGCCGTTTTATCGGTCTTGAGGCAGAGCTGCGATCCGGTTTGTATGAGGAAAATCTCGCCCTGCGCGAGGAAAATCAGCGCAAAAACACGGTGCTGGAAATCGTCCGCGAGGCTGTCCTGCAGCTCGAACGGGACGAGACGGTCATCTATGCCAACACAGCTTTTACGCGCGTTACCGGCATCGAACACGGCAAGGTTCAGGGGAAAAAATTCCGTCAAATCGTCGGTAAGGAACTGTATCAGACCGCGATGCCGGCCCTCAAGTCCGCTCAGCGGGGAAAAGAAGCGGGTTTTGAGATCATGCTGCACCGGCAGGACGGATCCGATGTCGCCCTCAGCGTGCATGCGCAACCCATCCTCAACAACCGCAACAAAGTCCGCGGTATCCATCTCGGTTTTTTCGATATGACCGAGGCGATCCGGCTGCATGATAATCTGAAAACCCGTATCGAACAGCAGGAAAGAGACCTCGAGCTTTACCGCTCAGCGATCGACAAGACCGCCGATGCCATCGTGCTCACCGATGTTTCTTCCCGGATCATCTTTGCCAACTCCGCTTTTACACGCATCACCGGCTACAGCCAGGCAGACCTTGTCGGGCGGCTGACCAGCCATTACCGCCTGGACTCGCGCGACGAGCAGCTCGCCATTCAACGCCTCAAACAGGGTAAAACCTGGCGCGGGCGTTTCCAGTCACGGCGCAAGGATGGCAGCTTGTTCACTGCAGACGTCACTGCCTCGCCGATCGTGGAAAAGAATGGTGATCTGAGATATGTTCTGTGGACGGAAAACGATGCCCAACCGCGCCAGGATCAGGAGAAGATGCTGGAGAACCTGCGCGCAGAGCTGGCGGAAAAAGAGATGACCCTGTTCAATATCAAGCAGGAGTATATGCATGTTTTTTCAGCGCTTGAAACCGGCGTCATACTCGTTCGGCCTGATGGCGCATGCCGTTATTTGAACGACGCTGCCGGTGATCTGCTGGGGTATCATGCTGATGAAATCTCCCTCGAACACTTGCCCGAGTTTGTCCGCGATCTGTTGCGGATCGAAGCCAGTTATGGTAAGAAAATTCGTGCAAAAGTGACAGATTACGTCGATGTGTTCCAGCGCCCTGACGGCAGACGCAAACCCCTGCGCTGGCGGGCTATGCCGGTCGCACTCGACGATGAAAGCCTGGGCATCGTTTTGCAGATTTTCGATAATACCGAGCAGGCATCCCGGGAGGAAAAACTCACCCACCTCGAAAAGCAGCTCACCAAACTGCAGGCCGATCGCGCCGAGAATGCGCAAAGCCAGTTGCAGAAACTGCAGCATATTTTGCAGGTCGCCGAGATGGTCAATCTGCAGATCGACCTCGATACCACCTTGAAAAATGTCATCTCAGCCGTGCAGGCAGTGGGGTGGCCGCGTGTCCTGCTCTATCGCAAAGACAGCAACCGGCAGGTGTATGTTCTCGAACAGGCCTCGGGCCTGAAAAACCGCCAGCGCAGAAGCATGCAACTGCTGCGCTGTGAGCTGGTCGATCAGTATCTCGTCGAGCGTTTTGCTGTTGGCAGCGGTTTTTTCCTGCGCCATGCTGAAATGGGTGAAGCGTTGAAAGAGTTTATGCTGCCCTCGTCGATCTGGGAAGATGCCGGCGCCTGGCATCCGCAGGATGTACTTCTGTTGCCCGCCTTCGCGCGCGGCAAACAAACGGGGCTGATGCTGCTGGGGGCACCGGCCTCAGGCGCACAACCTGACGCAACCTCGCTGCAGGACCTCGAGCGGCTGGCGCTGCAAACAGCGAGTGCCGTCGATCATGAGCAACAGCGGCGGCAGCAGGCCAAGCGTTCTCTCGAAGACAAACTGCTGGTCGAGCTCAGCAAAATCCAATCTCTCGATATCACTCCGGAACGGGAAATCGAACAGATCGTCGCCCATATACGGCCTGCTTTTGAAGCAGAAGCCTGTGTCATCGCCTATGGGCCGCCTGCCTTTGGTGCCTGCACGCGCACAGGCCCGCGCCGGTCGCTCTCCATCGTCGCGCTGGAATCGCCGTATGTTGACAGAATTATCGCCGAGATCGAGCC
>DRLW01000701.1 GCA_011375275.1 Bacteroidota bacterium | reverse complement strand
GGAAAGCGGAATAACGGGGAAATGGTGTTTGATACTATTGTAAGGATGATTGTTTTCTCAGGCTTGCGACCACCCATTGCGCCATGCCGGGTTGCATAAAACCGGGCCAATAGCGCGCCTGCTATTTTTCTTTTCCCTCTTGGAAAAATGTTTTAAAAAAATCCAGATGCACGGGTAGCCTTTTAGCCCAGTAGTCCGCGCTGTGGTTACCCGGGCCCTCCTCATAGGTTATCTCCACACCATGCACTGCGGCCGAATCGCGATAGGCACGATTGACGGCGATGGCGAAGTCTTCTGTGCCGCAATCCACGATGATGTGTTTGTTCTTCCCCTTTAGGTTCGCAACCAGATTGACAGCGCTGTTCGCGAACCAGCGCTCCGGCTCTTCGCTGATGCTGCCGAGTTTTTCGCTGAGCTGCCAACTGTTCGGGAAGACACGCAGATCGAGTATGCCGCTCATGCTGCCGGCAGCGAGGAAACTGTCGGGATAGAGGGAGATAAAGCGCAGCGCGCCGTGCCCCCCCATGCTCAGCCCGCTGATGGCCCGCCCCTGCGCTCCGAGGGTCCGGTAGCTGGAATCGATGAAGGTGATGACATTTTTCATTATATGGCTCTCGTACCGGCTGTCCGGGTCTTGCGGGCTGTCAAAATACCACGAGTCTTTGCCACCATCCGGGCAGGCGAACAGCACATTATAGCGGTTGGCCAGCCTGGTGAGATCAGTGATTTTCTGCCACTGGACGGCGTTCCCGCCATAGCCGTGCAGGAGGATGACGACAGGGTAGCGCCTTTTTGCATTTCCGGCTTCGTCATAGTTTTGCGGCACAACCATGACCAGAGGCAGCGATTTTTTCATCTCGGCCGAATGAACGAACTCATTGCGGATCTGCGAACCGAGATAGGGTTTTATTTTCTCGCAGCCGGACAGCACGCCAACCAGCATCAGCGCGAAAGTGGCGCAGATGGATAGTCTGATTTTCATCGAAACCGCTCCTGTTAATCCGCCCCCTTGCCAATGTGAGGCAAGCTCACTGCATACGAGCCCGGACGCACTGCCAGCCACGCCCGTTCCGTTCATGATTTTTTCAGATCAGAATGATCTGCGGCGCACTCTTGCCTGAAAAATTGGTTGCCAATATAGAGAAGCCATTGTGAAAACACAAGCGGAAAGCCCCGGAAGCTCAGTCCGGAGCATCATGCGTTGAGGAGGAAAGGTTACAAAAGTTTTTCACCAGATATGTCAAAGTGCAGCAGCAAGAGGGCGATACATGCATATAGTCAAAAAGTTCGTTAACCGGTTACCAGTTCAGGGAGTTTGATGATGAAGAAGATGCTACCGGTGCTGTTCGCATGTCTGTTTAGTGTCAATCTTTCAGCACAGGAAGACCTGTCGATCGCTTATTTCGCAGGAGGGAGTTATAAAATCCGTTTTGGATTTGACAGTGCATTTCTCGGCGGGCCGGGTGTGCGTACTGCCGGACTCGGCGGCACGCTGACCAGCCTGTCCAACGACGCTGCCATGGCGGTCGGCCATCCGGCAGCCCTGGCAGAGTTTGACCGGCCTGTATCCGTGCTCAACATGACGCCGCCGGTTATGTTCAATGCGGCATCTCTGATCGAAATGGATCAGGCGATCCAGGACGGTGTCGATTCGGCACTGGAGCAATACAACATTCCTCAAAGTGAAATAACCTATCCGGATTTGAACATCCGCTTCGGGCAGACGGCTGTCGGCGGCGCCGGCGCCGGAGTCATGCCCTCACGCTTCGGAACCTTCGGGTTTGCCATCTCCCAGCCTCTGTCGCTGACCATGGATGTGGTCGGCAGCGGGCTGTCCACCATGATAGAAACCAGCAAAGACCTCGGTGATGCCGTCACTATCGTGCAGTTTGCCACCCGCATGAGCCCGACGGTGAAGTTGAATTTGTATTCGCGTGAGTTCACCGCAAGCTATGGATACAGCGTGACACCGCGTTTTAAAGTTGGCGCAGCTCTCGACTGGCTGAGTACGCGTGTTGATCTCAACGCTTTTTTTAAACTCGATGGCATCATGCTGCTGCGGCAGGAAGGTGCGATCTCCGGGCTGGAATATGCTTTTAATGACCCCTATGATGAGAGCATTCGCTGGCAGGATGGTGAGCAGAATACCCTGGACCAGTGGGCATACGGTTCCTACACCGGCTCAGGCTGGGGCTTTCGCTTTTCCTCGATTTTTCATCTCTCGCGCAGTTGGCGGCTGGATTTTGTCTTCAGCAAAACACCGAACGTGACCATGGCCGGTGAAATGGAGTTTGTCCAGAATAAAATCCCGGCATTGCAGGCGGAAAACATGTTCGGCGGTGATGAGAATGCCTCCATCTTCAGCGTGACGGACCTCAACCTTGCCAAACCGACCCTGACCCAGCGCTTCGAAAATCCCACTGGTGACCGAATTACCCTGAAAATGCCGGGTTCGATTACCTTCGGCATCTCCAAGCGGACTGGCAGCCGTTCGCTTCTGGCGCTGAACGTCGTGCAGTACTTTGGCGAGTTTTCATATCAGTATCTGAACTATGTCCAGGGCTTGAAGATCAAGAACGCGGTGCGTTTCGGCGCGGAAGTGCCGGTTGCCTGGTTTCTCAGCCCGGAGACGTTGTTACTGAAACTGCTCGGGGTCGATCCAAAGGCCAGTCTGCGTTTTGGTTTTGGTCTCATGACAGCCAGCGAAATCAAATCCGGCTTTTCTTATCAGAGCGGCGCAAACGTCAATACACGGCAGGCGATCGTGCTGCCCTCGTTTGCTCTTGGCAAAAGTTTTATCCTGTTCCCCGGCGTGAAAGCTGACCTGCTGCTGTTCACCACGACGGCTACGCTGATGAAATTTTCATTCACATACAACTTTTAAGGAGAGCATGCTGTGAAAATCAGGAAGATGAGCACATTTTCGTGGATACTCGTTTTCGCTGCTGTGCTGGTCTCCACCGTGCCGGTGGCGTCTCAGCAGCTGCAGAGTGTCAGAATATCCTACTCTATGCCGATCATCCAGACCAGCGACAGCTACATGATCGTCGCGCATCCTTTTGGTATGGTTGGCCCGAATGAGAATGCCGTGGTGTCGTGGACTGAGCTGACGCCGCTGAATGGTTATTTCCGATTTGGCACTTCGCCGGGCAATTATGCCCTCGGCAGCGTGCCGGAAGACGGCGAAACCAGCACCGCACCTTTCGTGCCTTCTCAGGTCGGGCTCGGGGCGCCGGGTATCTACTACGGCGTGATCACCGATTCGCCTGATGCCACGATTTCTGCGGATGAGAACCGTTCGGCAGAGTTCCCGGTCATCATCGAAGCGCAGGTTACCGCGGACGTCATTGGCCCGAAAGGGACGGTGACGACCTCAACGCCCACGTTTGAGTGGCAATCCGTCGATGGAGTGCCCTACTATCATATCATCGTCTCAGACAGCCCCATACAAATTACCGAAGATGAAAACGGCCAGACCGTTGTGCAGGGGGCGAACATCATCTGGCAGGCGATCACGCCGAACACGTCGATCCAGTACGGAGCTTACGACCCTTCCGGCTTTTTCGATGCCACCAACGGGACACCGCCTCCGCTGATGTCCGGCATCACCTATAATTATCTCATTCTCAACAACTACGGCAACCACCCGGCATTTACCTCCGCAGTGCAGGGCGGCGTGATCGAGTTTGTCGTCGATGTGCCTTCCAACCTGCCACCGCCACAACTCGTGGCTCCGGCTGACAGCTCGCTGATCACAGGCGACGTGATCACCTTTCAGTGGGATGAGGTCGTCGGTGCGGTAAACTACAAGGTCTCGGTCTTTGAACTGCGTGAAGAAAACGGCAGCACGGTGAGTTTTCCTGTCTGGGAGACCACGACGACCAATACACTTGTGGATTTTCCGGCCAGCAATTTTCTCATCAATGCGGATTATATCTGGAAAGTCCTGGCCTGGGATGAAACCGGCGGTGGTGTACAGAGCGAGAATTTCCATTTCAGCTATGCGACGACGATCGGTACCATGCAGATTTATACGCGCACGACCGGCAACACGGTTTTACCGCGCGTGGAAATCACGGTAACAGCCATCGAAGGGAGCTCAGATCTGCTGCCCCTGTTCACCGATGATGGCGGTAAGGCGACCAAAGTGATGCGCGATGGTACCTATGAACTGACCGCCACCAAGGACGGCTACGAAGACACGACCGTCACCGTTGTCCTGCCTGTTGATGAGTGGCCGGATTCAACGGCTGGCGACTATACCGTCACCATCAAAATGGCGGAGAGCCCGGCGAGTATTTCCGGGCGTGTTTATGATACCGAGACTTCCAAAGGGATCGCCGATGCCACGGTTACGGCAACGCATATCACCAATGGAAGCATCAAAGAAGTGACCACTGATGCAGACGGTAACTTCCTCATCGGAGTCAGCTCGGGGAGCTGGGATGTTTATGCCAAAAAGACCGGCTACACGACTTCGGCGACGCAGACCGTTACGGTCAGCCCCGGCAACAGCGTCAATCTCGGCCAGTCGGCTTTTGGCATGCGCAAGAGTTCCGGGACTTTGAGCGGCGTCGTGCGCAACAGCAATGGTCAGAACTTGCAGGGCGCAACAGTGCAAGCCTATACCTCCACCGATACGGTGCAGACCGTGACGGCCTCCAACGGCTCGTATCAGATGACGCTGACGACCGGAACGTGGACCGTCAACGCCTCGAAAACCGGCTATGTCACTCCTGAGCCAGTGAACAAGTACGTTCCTGCAGACGGGATTGCCACCGCGGATTTTTCTCTCGTCGGCCGTGCTAATCTGGTTTCCGGTTATGTTACCGATGGAACGCGGGCACTCTCGGGCGCGACTGTGACGGCGACTCCCGACGCCGGCGCGCCGGTGACCACCACCACCAATGGCCTGGGGCAGTATTCCCTCAGCCTGGGTTCGGGCACCTTCTCGATTGCAGCCGCAAAATCCGGTTATACGGCCGGCGACCCGGTGCAGGTTTCTGTCACCGTCGGTGAGACCGTTTCGGGTGTGGATTTACAGCTTTCCCCCAACCCTTCGGAAATATCCGGCCGGGTGACGACAGATGGCGTAACCGGTGTGGCCGGAGCAACGGTGACCAACGGGGTCGTCAGCACGACCACCACGAGCAACGGTAATTTCACCCTGTCTCTGCCCGAGGGAACGCATACGGTGTATGCCTCCAAGGATGGCTATTCCACCTCCGAAAGCCAGACCCTGACACTGACTCCCGGGCAGACTCTTTCCGGGCTTGATTTCCGGGTTACGCCGAATGCGGCCACGATTTCCGGCGTGGTGCTGGCCAGTGGCCTGGCTCTGTACGATGCCGAGGTCGAAGCGGCCGGTGATAACGGCACATTTTATACGCGGACAGACGCACAGGGGCAGTACAGTATCAGCCTCGAACCCGGCAGCTATACGGTCATCGCCCGCAAAAATGGCTACCTCGATCCGGAGGCGCAGACTGTCCTTGCCAACCCTGGCCAGAGCGTGCCGGATATCGATTTTACCCTGATTCTGAATAAGGCGACGATCAGCGGCATTGCCAAGAATGCCAGCGGCGATTTTCTGCGCAATGTCACGGTCATCGCCACAGATTCCAGCGATGCCTCCAACCGTGTCACCACCACGACCAATACCTCCGGCGAGTACACGATGAAAGTAACTGCCGGAACCTCGTATTCACTCACCGCGGAGAAGGAAGGCTACAGTTCAGATTCAGCCCCGGCAGAGTATATCGCTGCTCAGGCTTTGCGCGTCGTCAATTTTTCTCTCAGCGCACTCCCGAGCTCGGTAGCCGGTGTCGTTCGCGATGAAAACGGTGCTGTTCTGGCCAATGTTTCCGTGAGCGCCGGCAGCGAAACCGCGCTTACCAATCATCTGGGCAAATATACCCTCTATCTCAGCGCCGGGGAGCATTCCGTGAGTGTAGAGAAGACGGGTTACCGCGCGGAGAGCCAGACCATCACCCTCAACCCGGGCCAGACGCTTACGGGTGTGGATTTTCGCATGACTGACATCACCGCAACGGTACGCGGCACGGTTTCTTCCGGGAATGAGTTTATCGAAGGTGCTGTGCTCAACTTTGCCTCCGATGCGGGCAATGCCACGGCAACGACCAACTCGCAGGGCAGTTATCTCGTCAGCAATTTGCTGCCCGGCGCCTATACCGTCACGGTGACGCGCAGTGGCTACAAAGATGCTGCCGCTGCCATCACTGTTGCGGAGCAGGCCGATACGACGCTGAATATCGAAATGGAGATTCTCACCGGCGCCATTTCGGGCACCGTTACGACGGCAGACGGCTCGCCCCTCAGCGAAGCCACGGTGCGCGCAAGCGGCAGCGGTGGCAGTTTTACGGCGATCAGCGATGCCCAGGGCGCTTATGTGCTCTCCGGCCTGCCGCAGAAAAGTTACACAGTGACGGCCCAGCGCAGCGGCTACACCAGTCCGGATGCGATAACCAACGTCGTGCCGGATTCGAATGGTGTTGATTTCAGCCTGATCCCGAACAAGGCACGTCTGGCCGGTACGGTCAAATCCGGCACGACACTGCTGGAAAATGCCCGGGTCAGCGTGCGCGGTGCTCTCGGCAATACCGGCACGGCGACGACAGGAGCCAACGGCAATTTTGTCATCGAAAACCTCGCCGCAGATACGTATGAAGTCGATGTGGTGCGCAGCGGGTTTTTCATGGCAGACTCATCGCTTTCCGTCGTTCTGGCTCCCGGCGCCAGCGATAGTCTGAGCATCGAAATGGATGCCGTCTCCCTTCGCCTGAGCGGCAAAGTGCTTTCAGACGATAACCTGCCGCAGGCGAATATTCCCATCGAACTGCGCGGCGGCAGCACGACGCGCACCACGACTACCAATGCCGATGGCGCCTTCTCTTTCGGCGGCCTCGAGGCGCAGAAAACCTACACCCTGGCGACGAAGATTTTTAAAGCCGGGTATTCTGAAGCGGATACGACCGTGGCCCTCGAGCTGAGCGACGTCAGCGGTGTGGTGTTGAAAATCTCTATTCAGGCCGGTGTGATCAGAGGAAACGTCGGCGTGGCCAGTGTTTCGATCAGCGCTGTGCATGACGATGGCCGGACCTTTACGGCAGTGAGCAAATCTGCAGGTGATTATTCGATCAAGGAGCTGCCTGCAGGAACGTACACCGTAACCGCCTCGCGGGCAGGTTTCGATGTCTCGCCGGAACAGGTGCAGGTTCAGCTCAGCTCTGCAGAGGAAAAGGAAGCAAACTTCACTCTGACCGCAAATACCGGCAGCATCAGCGGCACGGTAGCCGATGCCTCCGGCAGCGGCATGAGCGGTGTTCTGCTGACGGCAGTTACGGATAGCCGTGCTCCGGAGACCACGACCAGCGACGCGGACGGGAAATACAGTTTTACCGGCCTGCCCGCAGGCGTGGATTACACCGTGCGCGCGGAGGCAAACGGCTTTGTCGCCGATCCGGTGCAGAAAACCATCGCCCTGCAGCGTGGTGCTGCTGTGACGGCGGATTTCACGATGCGCAAAAATACCGGTACGATTGCCGGTAAAATTACCGGCACCAACGGCGCCGGCCTGCCCGAAGTGCTGGTCAGCCTGCAGAACACGGGTACCGGCCAGGGCGTCAGCACCAATACCGACAATTCCGGCCGCTATAGTTTCACCAGCCTGCCCTCGGCGAGCTACAAAGTCGTGCTCACCAAAGGCGGCTACAAAGCGGTCACTCCGGATACGATCGTAACCCTTGGCAATGAACAGACTCTGACGCTGAATTTGAGCATGCGCTCTGAGGCCGGGCGTCTGCGCGGTGTCGTGATGTATCGCGGCAAGGCACAGCCCGGTACTCGGGTCGTTGCGGACGGGCCTTCGCGTTTTGAGAAGCAGACAGGTGAAGATGGCACGTTTAATTTCAGCGATCTGCCCGCAGGGTTTTATACCATTCAATTGACCAAAACAGGCTTTCCGCCTATCACCCTGCCGGATTTTGAAGTGCGCAAAGGGGATGACAAAAACATGCCCATCAGCTTGCCGGGCGCGCGCATTCGCTGGATTTTCACCGATGGCAGCAAGCCGCTGGCCGGAGTCCGTTCCACGGTTGCTCCCCCGGCAAGCCAGCCGCTGATCATCAAAGACGGCGAAAACGTGCTCTTTCGCGGCGAAATCAAGGGTAACTCCAGTCTGGCCCTGGTCTTTGTCAGCGATCAGAACGGCGTGTCGGCAACGGATTCCGTGCGTCTGGCAGGGACGTACTATTACACCCTGGAAAAAGACAATTATCTGATTCCGAAATCCGAACACCTCGTGGTCACGGTTGAAGAAAACGAGTTCCGTGATGTGACAGTCCCGCTGGTTTTCTCGCACCAGCCTCTGCCGCCGTCACGGGCGCGTGATTCTCTGCGTGTGTTTATGAAGTACACCGGCAGCGACGCGCAGACGCTGGTTAAAAACCCGAAGCTGTGGGTGCGTCGTATCGGCTCAGATGGGTTCACCGCTTCTGAGATGCAGCGCGTCGATGGCGGCTTCGAGGGCTGGATCGCTCCGCACAGCCAATCCGGTACGATCACGTATTCCATCACCGCCGGCTACGATAATGGTGGCGAGGTGTGGAATTACAGCAGCAAGGAATACGACGTTCGCCTCGATGCCAAGGGTATTCTGTATCGCGTCGCTGTCACGCCGGGGAACCGAACCCTGCAGCGTGGTGCCCGGACCAAACTCATCGCCAAACCCATCGATGATACCGGCTCCAACCTCGCCAGCGCGGTCAGTGATCGCGGAACGATTGCCTGGGAGCTGCTGACTCCTGACAGCACGGCCATACTCAAGCAGGACGAAGAGGATGATTTCCGGGCCTGGCTCTGGCCGCAGATCGATGGCCAGGTCAGGATTCGCGTCACCTCGACTCTGGACGGCATCAGCAAAAGCCGGGATGTCACCTATACCAGCAAAACCATGGAGCTGGCGGGCATCGACATTCAGGCGCCGAGGCAGGCCGCCAACAGCGAACCGCTGAGGCTGACTTTTGTCGCCACCAACACCGATTCGCAGACCATGGCTATCGACGGGCAGTGGCTGGTTGAACCGGAAGTGGCCGGCAGCATCACAGAAGATGGCCTGTTTCAGCCCGCACCGGATTTCATCGGCGATGTCCGTATCGGGTTGCTGGACCTCACCAGCGGGCGTTCTCAGGAAGTGTCGATCAATATTTACACGGTGATCGATAGCCTGACCGAAGCGACCTACCGCGACGGAAAGGGCTTTACTCTGAGTTTTCAGAAGAATTCCGTCGTGCGGCCGCGGCTGGTTGGTTTGTATAAACCGACGGTCCCGAACATCAAGAAATTCATGAATGAGTATCAGGTTGTCGGCGAGGTGTACCAGTTGCTGCCGACCGGGGTGTCCTTTGAAAAGAACCCGCGTATCGCTCTGCCGCTGCGCAAGCAGGCGGGAAGTGGCGAGCCGGTGATCGGCGAGTGGGATCAGACCCGCCTCGAGTGGCAGCCGGTGCAGGCATCGACGGTATCGGACAGCTCGGTGTCGGCTTTTATCGAAAGCTTTGCCCAGTTTGCTGTGCTCACAGGCAACGAGCCTCTCGGCGTGACCGGCCTGAGCTTCATGCCGACGCCGTTTTCGCCGCGCAGAGGCGTGATGCGTATCGGTTACGTGCTCACCAGTGAAGAAGGCAAAGCACTGGTAACGATCCGGGTGTACTCGATGACCGGAGAACTGGTGCGCACCATCGCTGATCGCGTGACACAGTATCCCGGTGTGCACACCGAGAGTGATCTGGCCTGGGACGGCCTGACAGACAGCGGCGACTATGCCCGCAATGGCCGGTATCTGGTCGAGGTCATCGCGGAAAATGTCAACAGCAGTGTGCGCTTTGTCAAGCCGATCGTGCTGATCAAGTGATGAAGATGCCGGAGCGGGTTTTCCCGCTCCGGAAGATAACCGGGAAATCAGCAAAGCGGCAGATTCCCCGGACGACCGGCTATTTGTCAAACAGTTACGATAATTCGCTTCTTCGGACATAATTTATCAGTTATCCCGAAATCACTCACTCGAAGCGATCAAACGGGATAAAACAGGACAGGTAGAACGTCATGAAAAAACAGAGAATCTTGATACTGATGCTGTTGTTTGCGGCATATTCGACTGGCTACGGCCAGGGGCTGTCTGGTACGGCGGCTGCATTTGTTGATGTCGGCATCGGGGCGCGTCCCCTGGCCATGGGTGGAGCCTACACGGCTCTGACGCAGGACGCCAGTGCCGTGTTCTGGAACCCCGCAGGCCTGGCTTCCCTCAATGGCCGGGCGACGGAGTTTTCTCACGTCAACCAGTTCGGCATCATCCCTTACAACGCCTTCAGCGGCGCGATTTCTTTTCTCGATTATCACGCCCTTGGTCTCGGTGTCCTGGCCAGCGGCGACACCCAGTTGCGGGAAACCACGATGTTGCTGACCTATGCTCTCAACGGCGACGGCCTGTTTCCGGGGCTGCTCAGCCGTCTCCAGCTCGGTTTCAGCCTGAAGTATCAATATGCCAGCTATGGCCAGTCGGAATTCGATCCCAGTGCCTATCCGCTGTTTTCAGAGCAGGACGTGCTCAACGCGCAGAATGCGTTCTCATCCGGAACCGCGTCAGGGCTTGGATTTGATCTTGGCCTCGGCTACCGGTTGACGGAACGTGTGCAGTTGGGTATGACCTGGCGCAATATCGCCAACACCATTTCCTGGCAGAGCAATTCGGAAAACTACGATGAATCCATCCCCTCGCGCATGGTTTTCGGCCTGGCCTTCCGTGCGAATCGTGAGTTGACGGTGTCTGTTGATTTCGATAACAGCCTGGCTGCCGGCAGCCCCAACCGTTTGCGTGTGGGTACGGAAAAAAAGATGTTCAACTATTTCGCCTTGCGCGGCGGTATCGGCCAGACACTGGCTGCTAACTCCAGCCGCGACTATGCTGTGGGCATGGGGCTGTACAAGCGCATCTCCGGCGCGATGAAAACACGCCTGGACTATGCCTTTCAGATGCACGCGATCGCCAACACACACCGGTTTTCTTTTCAGCTCGAATTTTAGCCGGCATAGGGCCGGTCCGGAGTGTTGTTCATCACGGCAGCGCTGGTACGAGCCGGCCTCTCTCTGCGTAGCTGCCTGCATCTGAAGTGTGACGTTTTATATTTTTGCAGAGTATCATACGATAGCGCGGATTCCCGGGTATCGCTGCTTCCGGGGTCCGCGTTTTTTGGTTCTTCATTAAATCTGAGGGAGTCGGCCATATTCGGGCACGATAAATCGTGCACTATAAACATGGCGCCTGCCGGAGAGATGGTCATCCCGCTCGTGCATCCCCCTACACTCCCGTTGCCACTATCCCACACGATGTGAGAAAGAGCGCGTTTTT
>DRLW01000700.1 GCA_011375275.1 Bacteroidota bacterium | reverse complement strand
TCGAGAACGAGTTCCATATTGCCCGTGCCCTTGAATTCTTCGAAGATGACATCATCCATGCGGCTGCCGGTATCGATGAGGGCAGTGGCGATGATGGTCAGGCTGCCGCCTTCTTCCACATTTCGCGCTGCACCGAAAAAGCGTTTCGGACGTTCCAGAGCCGTTGCATCCAGACCACCGGAGAGAATTTTACCACTGTGAGGGACAACGGCGTTGAATGCACGCGCCAGACGCGTGATGCTGTCCAGCAGGATGACGACGTCCTGGCCATATTCGACCAAACGCTTGGCTTTCTCCAGCACCATATCCGCAACCTGGACATGTCGTTCCGGCGGCTCGTCAAAGGTCGAGCTGACCACCTCTGCCTTGACCGAACGCTGCATATCGGTCACCTCTTCCGGGCGTTCGTCGATGAGCAGAACGATCAGTTTTATTTCAGAATGATTGGTCGTGATGCTGTTGGCTATTTTCTGCAGCAAAGTGGTTTTACCGGTCTTGGGCTGAGCCACGATCAGACCGCGCTGGCCCTTGCCGAGAGGCGTCAGCATGTCCATCACCCGGGTCGAGTAATCCTTCGGGTTGGTCTCCAACTTGATGCGTTCTTCGGGATAGAGAGGCGTGAGATTGTCGAAAAGGATTTTGCTCTTGGCGGCATCTGGATTTTCGAAATTGACGGCTTCAACTTTGAGCAAAGCAAAAAAGCGCTCATTTTCTTTTGGCGGACGGATCTGTCCTGAAACCGTGTCCCCGGTACGCAGGCCGAATCGTTTGATCTGGCTGGGAGAAACATAGATATCATCCGGCCCGGGCAGGTAGTTATAGTCCGGGCTGCGCAGGAAGCCATAACCATCCGGCAAGACTTCCAGCACGCCATCTGCGAAGATGAGGCCCTCTTTTTTGGTCTGCTCTTCGAGAATGCGGAAAATCAATTCCTGCTTCTTCAGACCGGTCGCCCCTTGAATTTTCAATTCCTGTGCGACTTTTGACAGCTCTGAGATTTTGAGAGCTTTCAGCTCTGCGATGTCCATTGGTTACCCTTTCTGAAAATATATTTTCTATCCCGATTTTTCGACACACAAGCGCTCAGGCAGGGGTGCCGGGATAATTTGAGAGTTTTCTTTCTGCGATGTGTAGCTTTTTCCTGGCATTCAGTTCTCTGGTGCAAAAAATCCCGAAAACACATGATTCCCCAGGCATTGCAAACTGAGGAGACGGTTATCTCCCTCTCAGCAGACAGCGATAAAATATGCGCCTGAAAAATTCATGCGGTGGAGTCTTCAGATTTTTGAGGTAGTGTCCACGATCATGGACCGTATCGGGCCAGAGCCCCGGTATGAGTTTGATCTGAATTTGTATAGCAGCCCAACAGGAAACATTTATGGTTATCGTCACACCACGGAACGTCTGTGACTTGAAATATTCGTAACTATTCACCCCTGTCCGCCGAACCCCCACTCATCAACACCTGCTGGGATATGCGGGAAAGCATACAGACAGACTGCAGACCCGGTCGGGAATCAACTGTGCTTTTCTCAACCCGGACCATCGATACGACAGTTAAGCCTTCAGAACAACACTGGGCTTTGCGTAAAACTCTTACCAGGGAATTCCTGTAGAAAGGTCTCGAGCAGGGATTTATCCCGATTTATTCACATTTGAGCGCTTAGCGCAAAACAGGTCGGGATAACTGAAAAATCTTCTTCCGGACGACGAACTCTACCAACCATTTGATAATCAAAATGTTGTAGCGAAAAATCTCCGGATTTATGAATTTTTCAGATTATAGGGTTGAGAGCAAAATTTGAGCGTTGAGGCTGGGTTGTTGTGTTGTCAAGCGGCCAAAATTTTGCAAAACATAGAAAAAAACAACCCCATTGTCAAGAAGTTTTCAGTCTATTGCAAGAATACCGGCAATTATCGCCTTTCGCAGTCCGGGGTAACCCGAAGCGCGGTTATTCTGCTCCGGCCTCGTCTCTGAGCACTTCGGCAACAAGAAAGTGCGATCCTGTGACGATGACCGGATTCTGCTCACTGATAGTCTGGCGTACTCCGGGCCAGAGCTCCTTGAAACTCCCCTGCCCCGCGATCTGAAGTCCGAGGCCACGGGCGCTCTCTGCCAAATCCTGTGCGGGCAAAGCACGGTCACTCTCCGGCGTAACGCAATACAGCTCGCGCACGATCGGCGCAAGAGCCTGCAGCACAGCGCCGTGGTCTTTATCACGCAGTAATCCGAGCACAACACGAAACGTCATATTCGGATAAACAAGGCGAACGGTTTCTGCAAACGCATGCATACTTTCCGGATTGTGGGCAACATCGATGAGCAGGCCGGGCAATTCGTGCACATGCTGAAAACGACCGGGAATGGTCACATCCCGCAGCCCTCTGAGAACGTGCTGTGCGGCGACCGGCGCGAGGTCCCGCAGCTTGGCCAGCGCTACCAGAGCCAGAGCAGCATTGCCTACCTGATGCCGCCCATGCAGGCCGATGGCGACCTCCTCAATCCCCGGCCACAGGTGGGAGCGCACCCGGGAACGGCTGCCCTGTGGCCCGATATGAATATCATCCACAGCGATTTCCTGCTCTGTCTGAAAAAGAGGTACGCCAACATCCCGACACCTGGCTTCGACGACAGCCAGCGCTTCCGGGAGCAGCTTGCCGGTGACACACGCCGCGCCTGGCTTGATGATCCCCGCCTTTTCCGCG
>DRLW01000699.1 GCA_011375275.1 Bacteroidota bacterium | reverse complement strand
CACAGAAGAACCGGGTGCGAGCCATGGTGCGCGCGCCTCATCTACAGACTCTCTGCACCTTGACCGTCGATAACCTGCCGGGCAGCACAGAAGGAGATATTATGCCACCGGATTCAACCTCAGTGCTCACCATGATTCCTCCGGACCGGGATATCCCCGTCAGTGGAGTCATCGCCATGATCCTCGATATGCCGGATACCCTGTTTTGGGTTGGCCTGACCGCGAGCGTGATGCTCTATGTCATCGGCTGGTTTGGTGGTACCAACCTGCAGAAGGGCAAGATTTTCATCACAGTAACTATCAGCATGACGGTCGCTGCCCTGTGCTTGCCTGCTGCGGCCTACATACTGACACTGATGCTGTCTATCTTCCCGACCGGGCTGGCGATCAGTCTGGTTTTTCTCGGCTACGGTATCTTCATGATGGGGATGGCTATTTCGCTGTACGAAACCATGATCGTGACGCAGAACGAGCTCTTCAACCAGAACAATCCCGGGGGGTGAAATCGCTGCCTGATGGCTGAAAGCGAGGTGTAAAGATGCCGGTTGATGCAGAGATCACCGTATTGGCTTTCGACGAGCGTTTTTCAGAGTTCGAACAGTCGCTTCTCGTCGAAGTTGCCCGCCGCCAGGTCCAGCCTCCGACTTTAAAGACCCTGCTCGCCTTTGTGGGGAAACCAGTCGGTCAGGTGCAGGAATATGCCCGCACATCGCGTCTGGCGGTGTTGCGCCGCGTTGTTTCAGGGGTCGATGAAAAGATCATGCAGGCGCTGGTCAGGGCTGTGGATATAGCCCGAAAAACCGATTTCACCCGCCATCCACGCGAACTGCTGCACGATAACGGCTATCCGGCAGAAGCCCTCTCCGGGCAAAACCTCGAACTCTGCGATTTCATCGCGCGCAAAACCCGCCTGCGCAACAGCGTCGCCCTTGGCAGCCAGGGCGCTGGCTTTGGAGCGCTCTGCTCCCTGGCCGAAATGACGCCGTTTACGGCGCTGACCCTTCCCGCGATCATCCTATCCGATGTCATGCTCAGCATAACCCTGCTCGCCCGCAATACAGCGCAGATCGCCGCTTGTTATGGCTTTGATGCCAGGGCTCCGGAGTTCATTCCCCATATTCTCGCGGCCATGGTGCCGCAGGCGTACACTGGTGACGAAGGCTATCTGGTCAGCAAAACGGTCTTGCTCAACGCTGTACGCGAGTCGAGCCGGTTTTTAGCGCAAAACGCCGGTCGTACCATATCGCAAAAGGCTTTTGAGAAAAACGCGCCCCAGCTCCTGCGCATCATGCAGGCAGTCGCAGCCCGGCTCGGCGTGGTGTTGGCAGAAAAGGAAATGGCTTTGCTGATGCCCGTGCTCGGTGCAGCTCTCAACGGCTCGCTCAATATCGCTTTTCAGCGCCTCGGCCACATCACGGCGATGGATTATTTCAGGGTACTGGTTCTGGAAGAAAAGTATGGACGGGATGCTGTGCAGAGGGAGTTGGCCCGGAGGCGGGAACAGGCCAGAATGCAGATGGGTCAGCAGGTAGCCACGGGCCGCTCCACCGCCGGCGCGAAGGAGTAGCCCGGGCCGGTCAGGGAACTATCCGCCATAAAACAGTTTGTCGCCGAGATCCTTCAGCCACAAAATCGCCTCGTCAGGCCTGCCCTCGGGCTGCTGGTTGACACCGGCATGCACGACCTCTCCGAGAAAGACCGAATGGTCACCATGCTCCAGGGTATCGATCAGCTTACACTCTACGAATGCGGGCACGGAATCAAAAACAGGCGCCCCGGTCTGCCCGCTGTGATATTTTTCCCCACCGATCGTGTCGCCTTCTTTTTGCACGGGTTTGAAGAAAGAAAACGCCACGTTTTTCTGCTCTTTGCCGAGCATGTTCAGGGCAAAGTGGCCGGTCTTTTTGATCAGCTCATGGCCGGCGGAATCTTTTTTAACGCCCACGGCCAGCAGCGGCGGCTGAAAAGAGGCCTGTGTCACCCAGGTGACGGCGGCCGCAGCGCAGTTGCCTTCCTCATCTTCGGCTGTGAGCAGATACAGTGCATAGGGAATCATGCGCAGTGCAGTTTTGCTTTCCGGTGTAGCCATCTATGTCGTCCTCCTGTAATCTGACAATTCATGTATGTTGGGGAATTTAACCCGAATTATTCACAAATGCGCATCGCTATCGCATGAATAACACGGGGTTGGAAACCGCGATTACGCAGCATGCGGTTCAGAGCGCAAAATATACAAAAAAAATCATCGCCATGCCGGGATATTACGAACTTTTAGTTTTACCGCCCGGAATTCTTGCAATCGCCCCGATTTATTCACGAGTACGCTTTACACAGGGATGGCCGGGAAACCGGAGGGAAGTTCGTTCGATGAAGTATCGGTAACGATTCGGTCATCGTTTCAGACATACGGACCTTTTGCCTGATTTCTGTCCGGCTATGCATGCGTCTTATCCGCCACGCTGCGGGCGATCTGCAGGTAGATGCGCTTGATCATCAGTTCGTGTTTGTTTTTGCGCCGCAGCGCTTTCATGTTCCACCACCCTGCTTTGTGGATTTCGTTGAGGTGCCACCAGCCGATCTGGTCCATGTGGTCCGCCGGGAAGGGGAAGGCGTGCTGGGGGATGACCTTGAATGTACCATCGTCCGCATGCAGGCTGCCGTGCCATTTTTGAGAGCTCACGGGTACCAGGCCGTCGTTGTCGCCCTCGTGGCCGGCGATGATTTTCCAGGTGATCTGGAACGGCAGGAAGGTCTTTTCCCGCGTTTGCTGGCTCGACCATGTTTGGTAAAAGATAGAGTTTTTCGCTTCGATGTTGCGTGCTCTTTCGTTGAATTCTCTGCAGGCCCGGGTGGTACAACTGCGGATACCTTCGAGATCGATGAGACGCTTGAGGCGGCCGATAACTTTGTCGGCGCCGTGTTCGATGATGAAATCTGCGGCGCTGGTGCCGAGATGTGGCGTGCCGATGGTGGAGAGGGAGATCACTTTATCCGCCATGCCTTCATCGACGATCATGTGGCGGGCATCGAGTCCGCCCATGCTGTGCGCGATGATGTGCACGCGCGTATGCGAGGTTTTTTCCAGGATGGCGAGAATGTTTTTTTTGAGATCGCGGGCACGCTTCTCAACACCGGCGGCAAAACTGACGCTGGTGTGATAGACTTCGAAGCCATGCTTGCGCAGAAAACTGGCAATGCCGCGAAAGTAGTGTAGCCTGTCCGAAAGAAAGCTGATGTCATAAATCGACAGATTCAGTGTCCGGCTCAGGGAGTCGATGACATAGTCCGGCCGGGCGATGCCATGGGCGAGGATGATCGGCGCCTCGGGCTTGCGAAAACCGCCGATGTGGGGGAATTTGTTGCCGGAAAAATGCAGCGGATCAAAAGGCTCGGCAATGCCGTCGAGGTCTTCGTCTGAAAAATCGAGGTCAAAGTCCGGAAGGAGTTTTTTCTTCATGATACGCTCAGAGTTGTTTCCGTAGTCTGAAAAATATCGGCGTGGTTTTATTCAAAGGGTTCATCTGAATGTTTGTTGTCGTTCAGTTGGCGTCTCAACGCTTTCGTCTGCTGGTGGGGTAAATGAGCCCGGTTCCACGCGGGCAGAGACCGCACAGCAATGCCGCTGCCGCTCAAATTCAGAAACAACGGCACGCCTTATTCAGCCGGATAGCGCACCACCAGCCGGCCCGCCGGCACATCCTGTATCGAGGTCGTTTTCCCATCCGCCCACGTGACCTTTATCTCATCTGCCGAGGTTTTGGCTCCGAGTCCGAAGACCGCCTCTGGTGCGTGCATCCCCAGAAAAGTCACGTCTGAGCCATACCAGAACACCTGCACCTTGTCTTTGACACGCGCTTCGATTTTGGCACCGAAACAGACAGCACTGCTGCCGGCGAGCAAAACCGTGAGGGCATGATTCCCGGTTGCTGTGTCATTGCGCAGCAGAAGCGGTTGCCCCCGGTT
>DRLW01000698.1 GCA_011375275.1 Bacteroidota bacterium | reverse complement strand
CGTGCGAGAATCAGGGGAATTCCGGCCTCCCCTAAGGGGCAACCGAGATGACGGTTCTGGTGCAGGCACGTGCCATGCCCGGGCGGGCTCGGAGAAAAGATGCATCATGCTGAGTTAAGTGGATAACCAGATGTCGCCTGACTTATCTTCCTTAAAATTAATCTGCACCAGGGGGCAGCAGGCAAAGCATCCCGGCACCCGGCAGAGTCAGCGGATGAAAGACCGGTACGCGGCTGCATCGGAAATAAAGCGGGAAGCTCTTTGATTTTTACAGAAAATACGATATAATACGGTCGTTATTTGTACGAAGACCGTTCCCAGCTCATAGAATTCGTAACCCGATTGGTCTTTGTACCAGGTGCTTTTTCTAACAACACGTGGGTGAAAATACAGTTACGGCACTATTTTTCAAAATTTGTGAACTTTTCAAATCATGAACAAAAGAAAAGAAAAAACCGAACTGGCCAACTTTATCGAAGAAGAACTCGGGGCCCTGCTGCGTGCCGGGCGTGAGGACAAAGGCTGGACGCGCGAGTACGTTGCTGCCAGGCTTGGCACCACGGCAGAAGAAATTAAACGCATCGAAACGCGCCGGGGGCGCATCGCATTGGGGATGGTGCAGAAATACGCTGAGCTGCTCGACAAAAAAGTCTCGATCCGTTTTTTTTCCTGAATCCAAACTCTCCCCAAACTAACCCAGCCGGCCGGAAAAACAGCCGTGAACTTCCCGCCGCAGGTCTGCGGCTGCGGACTTCTTCTCCGGATATTTGCCCATCCGGATAATCTGGGAAAGTCAATAACTTCGAGGTTCGTCTGGTTCTCCGGTTTACACAGCACAGTTGCACTTTTCGATCAATCTGCCTGACAACAGTACGTGCCTGGCTCCAGAATCGTCATTCCGGCTTCCCTGCAGGGGACGACCGGAATCTCCCGGACTCAGGCACGTGGGCGAAAAAATGAGACTCCGGCACGGCGCTTCGCCTGGCCGGAATGACAAATGTCGGAAACTGGGCCAGGCCCGGTTTGCTGAGTAAACTGGATACCCAGACGTCAATCGAGGGTGCTCTATAAAATCCAACAAAGAAGGCTTTGAAAGAGGCCCTGTATGAACCACCACACTCTCAAGACACACGGAGATTACGCTACGCCTTCTACTCCCTTTGCGCAACTTTCATGGCCCGCCCGGTTGCGTGCGGCGTGGGATATCTTCCGTCTGCAGAGCCAGCTTCTTTTTTCGCACCGCCTGTTCTGGTTCCTGTTCGGGGTGGCCGCGTGGCTGGTTTTTCTGTACATCATCAACTACCGGCAGCCGCTGCTTTCCCGCCTGCAGACAGACGATGTCTTCACTCTGGTTCTGGAGCTGCCTCTGGGGGTATTGGCTATCCTGCTCAGCATGCAGATCATTGCCTCTGAAAAGGAAAAACGTACTCTGGAAGTCATGTTTACGGCCGCGGGCTCGCGCTATAAACTCTGGCTGTTGCGCTTCGGCAGCCTGCACCTGCTGCTCGCCCTTCTCGCAGTCGTGCTCAATCTCTTCGCTTTTTTCTTTTTCACGGATATCCCCCTGTTCTCTGCTGCGCTGCATGCGTTCATCCCGGCATTTTTCATCAGTACCCTGACGCTGTTTTTTTCCGTACGCCTGCGCAGCGGACTGGCAGCAGGCATGATCACAGCCGGGCTGTCATCCGTGTTGCTCCTGTTTTCTGCAGAACTGTCTGACACGGCCTACACGGTATTTTTCAACCCCTACGCGGTCTTTCGCCATGTCGATCCTGAGGTGCGCACCCTGTGGATGTGGCAAAACCGCATCAGCATCACGATCGCTGGCCTGCTGTTCTATTTCGGTGCGCTTCGTGGCCTCGATAAAAGGGAAAGGTTATTGAAATGAAGCCTGTGCTGTTCCTGACCAGTGCTCTGTTGCTGTGCCCGCCTCTTCAGGCCCAGCCCCTGCTTTCCTCCCGCAGCGAAGCATCTGCAAACCAGGCTACCGAGATCGCCGCCAACCTGCTGCGCGACCGCCGGCTGGTCAGCGGAATGGCTGTTTCTTCAGCGGTTTTTCTTGCCGGCGCTCTTCTCAAGGACAAAGCAGGGCCGGAGCAGGCCATGCTGACCACCCCGCCGGCCATCGACCGGAAATTCAGAGACTGGTTCGTCAATCCGGGCAAAGACAGCAACTGGCTCGACGACAATGGCGTTTACTACACCCTCGCAGCAGGGTTGGGCGCCAGTCTGCTGCTTCCCGGCCGGGAGAGCAACACGGAAAACAGAATCCGATCCCTGCTTGCCTACACCAGCGGTTTTGCTCTGACCGGCGGCGTGACCTGGGCGATTAAAGGCCTGGTTTCGCGACCGCGGCCTTATGTCTATTACGGCACCACCGGATCACCGGATGAGAAAACTGCGTGGCGATCGTTCATTTCCGGCCATGCCTCGGCTGCGTTTTACACCGCCGCCTACCTGCATCTTGCCTGGCGCGAACAACAGGATGGCACGCCAGACCGGGCACGTTTTCTGGTTCCGGCCGTGCTCTATGGTTCGGCAACCTATGTCGCGTGGAGCCGGATGGAAATCGACCGGCATTATTTTACCGACCTCGTCGCCGGGGCGGCCGCCGGAGTGG
>DRLW01000697.1 GCA_011375275.1 Bacteroidota bacterium | reverse complement strand
CGGTGTGACGAGATGAGATACAACTAGCTCATTTATAGTGCACGACTTATCATGCCCACAAGCTGCGCCAGCCTCAGCGGGCCTTCCGGCAGGGATATTTTTCCCGGCGTAGATGGTGCCTTCCGGCCGGATTTTGTAGCGGTGTGACGAATAAGGAAAGAAAATCGGATACATATTACATATTACATATAAGGAGATGATGTATGAATATCAGACAAACTCTATTTGCTGCTGTCACTGCCCTGGTTGTGCTGGCAGGATGCGGCACACCTGGCGATGATTCCGGGCTGCCGGGCTCCGAAGCCCCCGGGCAGGCCCTTGGCCAGATCAGCGATGCCACGGTTTTTACTCTCGATAACGGCATGGAAGTGATCCTGGTACAGAATCGGGCAAACCCTATGGTGACGGCGTTTACGATCGTGCGCACGGGCAGCCGCAACGAGGACGCTGCAACAAATGGATCGGCGCACTTCCTCGAACACCTGCTCTTCAACGGCACCCGCAAGCGGACACAGAAGCAGCTTTATGATGAAATGGATTATTACGGCGGGTACAACAACGCCAGCACCGGACCGGACTTTACCAACTACATGATTCTCATGCCCAAAGAATATATCGCCGAGGGAATGGATATTCAGGCCGACATGCTGTTCAACTCCACGCTGCCGCCAGCCAAGTTTGAGAAGGAACGCGGTATCGTCATCGAGGAGATCGGTAAGGATTCTGACAGGCCGGGGTATCAGGTGGACAATGGCTTTTTGCGGGCATTTTTCGCGGGTACTCCGTACGCCCGCCCGACTTTGGGCACGGTATCGACCATTTCGCATCTGTCCCGCGAGCGCGTGATGGATTTTTATAAAACCTGGTATGTGCCCAATAATATGACCCTGATGGTGATCGGTGATTTTGAAACCGAGGAGATGGTTGCGCTGGTCAGGGAAAAATATGGCAAGGCCGCACCCGGCCCACTGCCGGAAGTCCCTGTGTTCGAACTGCAGCAACCGAAGAAGAGAACGATCCTCACCAGCACCGCTATTGGGAAATTCCCCGAGGATAAGAAATTTCTCACCCTGGGGTACCCGCTGCCACCACCCACGGCAGACGGCTTCCAGTCCCTGGAGCTGCTGACAGAGTTTTTGGGCGGTGATAATTCATCGCTGCTGCAAAGGCATTTTAAAAAGCAGGAGAAAAGTCATCTGGTCAATTCGATCAGTGCGGGCCTGAGTTTTAACCGTGATTTTTCCTGGTTGAAGATTTCAGCAGAGCTCCCCATCGATGCTGATGAAAATTTAGTGGTCACAGAGATTACAGATGTGATCGAAGAGCTGTCCCGGACGGGTGTAAAGGAAGAACAGGTGAAGAAAAAGCTGGTAGCCCGGGCAGCAAACGAAATTTTTCTGCAGGAAAAGCTGCACTATTATGGCATGATGAAATCCGGCTATCTTGCCGCAGGCGGCTATCCTTTCCTGCGCGACTATATGTCCGGCCTGCAGCAGGTGCGCGCAGTCGATATCCGGAAAAGCGCTTTGTCCCACCTGTTGCCGGTCACGCCGGTGATCACTTTGATGAAACCACGCCAGGCTGATGAGCAGGAGAAGCAGAGCGATTCGCCGAATACCTACCACAGCGAAATTCTCGAAAATGGTCTTCAGGTGGTCGTGCAGTATAATCCGGACAGCCCGGTCGTTGGCATGCACCTGCTGGCCAAAGAGCCGGCCCGGCTCACGGGAAAAGCCGGATGGGGCAGTGCTGATATTCTGCAGCGGGCCATGCTCGATGGCGGAACCCATGCCCGGCCCGGAGCAGCGTATGCAGAGGCAGTCGAAGGTATCGGTGCAGAGCTGAAGATGTACGACAACCCCTGGATTCCCTACGATGATTACTATCATTCTCCGCGCTACAGCTATATCCGTCTCAAGGTTGTGGGTGAGACCTTTTCTGATGGCGTGTCTCTTTTGGGGGATATCGCCCGCAATGCTCAGCTCAGTGACGACCAGATAGCGAATGCGCGCAAGAATGTCGTCTCCCTGTCCGAACGGGCGGCGGCGAGCACACCGGCTGTTGCGAAAAAGCTTTTTTATGATGCGCTGCTGGTTGGCAATCCCGGTTTTGGCCACGAATTGGGCGAGCCCGACAGCCTGCGTGAGCTGCCTGCTGAGGCTGTGCGCGAGCTGTATCGCAAACTCTATGCACCGGGCAACATGATTCTGACGATTTCGGGGAATATTCCGCCGGAGCAGGCGATGCAGGCTGTGCGCGAGGCGTTTTCGGGCACATGGGGCATGAGTGTCGAACTGCCCGCGTCAGATGTGCGTTTCGGCGAATTCGGCCGGACCGTCAGAGAACGGGTTGGCAAACAGCAATCCTATATTTACGTCGCCAATCGGTTTGATATCGCGCCAGAGGATCTTCCTGCGTTGCGCGTTTTGATGGCGATTTTCTCGGATCGCCTGGCGTTTCAATTGCGCGAAAAACAGGGGTTGGCTTACTCCATCGGCGCCTCTTCTTCTTCGCTGG
>DRLW01000696.1 GCA_011375275.1 Bacteroidota bacterium | reverse complement strand
TCTCCGGTGGCATCCGTCTTTTTCACATGCATGAAAAAGAAATCATAGTTCGCATAACTGCGTTCGAGCTCATCGATCTGAGTGGAAAAGTTCTGAGAAACCGGAGCGATATCCATTCCCAGCAGGCGTGCAATACCACGATACATCGGATAGTTCGCGATCGCCAGGGAGCGCAGCTTGAACCGTTGTTCCAGACTCTTGTACGGCCGATGCTTCGCAAGTCCGCGCAGCAACAGCATGTTTGCCTGCTTTTCATTCTTCAGCAGTTCGTGCGTCTGCCGCAGAAACTCCTGCAAATACTGCACGGTTTTTTCCGACTCTGCGTCGTACGCCTGCGGAGGCTTGGGCGGCACTCCGGTTTTTTGCGGGTCTGTATCGCCGATATTGCCCCCGAGCCCGTCACCGCGCAGTACCAGCAAAGCCCGGTGTTCCTTTTCGGTTTCGAGAAAAAATTCGATGCCATCCGGCAAAGAGATGTTTTCGCGCAATATCTGCATGATCCGCTTGTTTTCCTCAGTCGCGATACGCCCTGCCCGGCGGTCAACGATGTTGCCATCGCTGTCCAGGGTTGCCAGGTTGACGCGCGCAGCGACGTCGCGGTCGGTGAGCTCAAAACCGAGCCCGGCGGCAGACAGCACACCCCGGCCGATGTTGGCAGAGACCGGATCATAGCCAAAAAGGCCGAAATGGCCGGGCCCGCTGCCCGGGGTTACCCCGGGTTCCACCGGCGTGGACAGGCCGCAGCAACTGTCAGCAACCAGCTTGTCCATGTTCGGCGTTTTCGCTGCCGCTAATTCCGTCACCGGCGAGTCTGCGGTCTGCAAACCTCCCAATCCATCCAACACGAGAAAAACGATCTTGGAATCGTTTTTGATCGTCAAACTATCGATCAATTCGCTGGCCATCTGTTCTCTCCTGAACTCATCTTCTTGCTTTTCTCAGTTATTTGAGAAGAAATCGGATTTATTTGTAGCAACATCTGGTTATCTACTTAACTCAGCATGGTTTTATCATTTCAACCAGTCTGCCTGAGCACAGCACGTGCCTGCACCTGGACCGTCATTCCGGTTCCCCCACAGGGGACGACCAAAATCTCCCTGACGCAGGCATGTGCCCGAAAAGATGAGATTCCGGCACGGCGCTTCGCTTGGCCGGAATGACAGACAGGTGACGGTATCGGGGCAGGGTCAGGCCCGCTCAGCTGAGTAAACTGGATACCCTGAGTTGCAATACAGTACACACAACAACGGCAGAGACCTTGCCCACCGCGCCCGGCTACTTCTTGAAGCGAAAAGCCGACAGACCGGGGAATTCGGCCATGTCATTCAGCTCTTCCTCAATCCTCAGAAGCTGGTTATATTTGGCAATTCTGTCTGTTCGGGAAGCAGAGCCGGTTTTGATCTGCCCGACATTGCTTGCGACAGCGATATCAGCAATGGTGGTATCTTCGGTTTCACCGGAGCGGTGTGAAATGACAGCCGTGTAGCCTGCTTTGTGCGCCATCTCGATGGCTGCGAGGGTTTCGCTCAGCGTGCCGATCTGGTTGACTTTGATCAGGATCGAGTTGGCGATACCCTCGCGGATACCGCGGCTCAGGCGGGAGGTGTTGGTCACAAAAAGATCATCCCCGACGATCTGCACTTTGCCGCCGAGTTCGTTCGTCATGTGCTTCCATCCGTCCCAGTCATCTTCCGCCATACCATCTTCGATGGAGATGATCGGATAGCTTTCGACCAGATCAGCGTAATATGCGACCATTTCACCCGGCTCGAGGGTGCGGTTTTCCGAGGCGAGATTGTACAACCCTTTGCTGCTGTCATAGAACTCGCTCGATGCCGGGTCCAGGGCGATGAACACATCCTCGCCGCCCTTGTAGCCGGCCTTATCCACGGCATTCATAATCACATCAAGCGCTTCGCGGTTGGATTTCAGGTCCGGGGCAAAACCACCCTCATCACCCACAGCCGTGTTATATCCCTTGAGCTTGAGAACCGACTTCAATGCATGGAAAATTTCCGCGCCCATGCGCAGGGCCTCGCTGAACGACTTGGCGCCGGCTGGCATCACCATAAACTCCTGCAGATCAACGTTGTTATCCGCATGCGCGCCGCCGTTGAGAATATTCATCATGGGGACGGGCAGCGTGTGAGCATATACACCCCCGAGATACTGGAACAACGGCAAACCGCAGGACATGGCAGCAGCTTTTGCTGTTGCCAGAGAAACCCCGAGGATGGCATTGGCACCCAGCTTGCTTTTGTTTGCGGTCCCGTCCAATTCGATCATCGTACGATCGATGGCGATCTGATCTGTAGCAATCTGTCCGACGACCTCCGGAGCAATGATATCATTGACATTCTGCACAGCGCGCAGCACCCCCTTACCGAGATAGCGAAGATCATCGCCGTCACGCAGCTCGACAGCCTCGTGCTCGCCTGTCGATGCGCCGGAAGGAACGGCCGCCCGGCCTGTTGCGCCGTCTTCCAGAACGACATCGACTTCGATCGTCGGATTTCCTCGTGAATCCAGAATTTCCCGTGCCTGCACCTCAAGTATTGCACTCATGACTCCTCCTTAGCAGATATTGTGTGAAACCCTGCGCTGCAAGGTTGACCCGCTTTATATATCCTGATTAGACTCGAATTCGTGCGTTTGTAAAAATCCGCTTTAACTGTCTTGTTAAGAAGCACCGGACTGCTATAAACCCGTGTTATCCACTTGACTCAACGATCGGCCTGATGCAGATATCGACATGTGTCATTCCGGCCAAGCGAAGCGCAGTGCCGGAATCTCATCTTTTCGGACACGTGCCTGAGTCTGGGGGATTCCGGTCTTCCCCTGCGGGGAAACCGGAATGACTGTTCTGACGCAGGCATGTGGCATATTCAGGAAGACTGGTTGAAAAGATGCAACCGTACTAAGTTCAGCAGATACCAGAGCCATAAACTCTCTTGAATATACCCACTATAGGCCCTAAACGATTTCTTCGACTTTGATCAGATTAGTGGTTCCCATCTGTCCCGGCGGCAAACCAGCAGCGATGATGATCAGATCGCCCTGGCGGGCAAAGCCGTAGTCCTGCGCTTTGTTGCGCGCCGTTTCGAGCACTTCATCGGTGGTTTCAATTTCGCCTGTATAATATGGATAGACTCCCCAGACGATACAGAGCTGGCGCTGGACATGTTTTTCAACGCACAAGGCGATGACCGGCTTTTCCGGCCGGTGGCGTGCGACCATGCGCGCCGAATAACCGCTCCGTGTCGGCGTAACGATCGCCCTGGCTTCGAGCTCATCCGCCATGATCACAGCCGCGTGGGTCACCGACTTCGGGATGGAAGTCTCGGACTTATCCTCGCTGCGCGGCGGCGTCCAGTAGAGGTGAAACGATTTTTCTGCTGCGCTGAGAATCCTGCTCATGGTCTGGATCACACCCACGGGATCATGGCCGACAGTGGTCTCTTCAGAGAGCATGACCGCATCGCTGCCATCGAGAACAGCATTGGCGACATCAGCGGCTTCGGCACGCGTCGGGCGCGGACTCGTTACCATCGACTGCAGCATCTGCGTTGCGGTGATCACCGGCGTGCCGCTGCGATTGCATTTCTGTATGATGTTCTTCTGTACCACAGGCACCCGCTCCAGCGGCGTTTCGACAGCAAGGTCTCCGCGAGCGATCATGATACCATCCGCCACTTCGATTATTTCGTCGATCGCATCGATCGCCTCATGCTTTTCGATTTTTGCGATAACCGGGATATTCTTTTTGGCC
>DRLW01000695.1 GCA_011375275.1 Bacteroidota bacterium | reverse complement strand
TGCCGATTCCGTCACCATTTTACGAACAGACCTCCGCTCTCTGCCGCAGTCATGAATGGCGTGACTGGGCCGGATATCTCGCCGCGGTCACCTATGATGTGTCGCATGAGCACGAATACTTTGCCGTACGCAACGCCGCGGCCCTGTTCGACATCACCCCTCTGTTCAAATACGACATCACCGGCCCGGATGCCGCCCGGCTGATAAACCGTGCCATCACCCGCGACATCGACAAATGCGCCACAGCACAGGTGCTTTACACGGTCTGGTGTGATGATCACGGCAAAATCATCGACGACGGTACGGTTCAGCGTTTTGCTGAAAACCACTTTCGCATCACGGCTGCAGAGCCGAATTTCCTGTGGTTCAGCGACTGTGGCTATGGGCTGGATGTACACATCGAAGACGTGACCGACAGCATTGCCGCATTGTCGGTTCAGGGCCCGCTGGCGCGCCGTGTTTTAACGGCCCTGCTCCCCGGCAGCGGCATCGATAAGTTGGGATTTTTTCGCATAGCACAAACAGAATGGTCCGGCACACCTCTGACGATCACCCGAACCGGCTATACCGGTGATCTCGGTTATGAGCTCTGGTGTGCGGCTGAGGCAGCGGGCAGGTTGTGGGAGGGGTTAATGCAGGCAGGAAAGCCTTTCGGCCTGCTGCCGGCCGGGCTCGCCGCCCTGGACATCGCCCGCATCGAGGCCGGGCTGCTACTCGCCGGCGTGGACTACATCTCCAGCCTGAAAGCACTGACAGAGAGCCAGAAATCCTCTCCCTTTGAAGCCGGCCTGGGCTGGACCGTGCATCTGCACAAAGAGAATTTTGTCGGCAAGCCGGCACTGATGGCAGAAAAAGCGCGCGGCAGCGACTGGCAGCTCGTCGGTCTGGAGATCGACTGGCCCTCGCTGGAAAAGGTATTCTACGCCGCAGACCTGCCGCCACAGGTGACCGGCAGGGCATCCCGCAGCGCAACGCCGATCTATAAAAACGGCCGGCAAATCGGCCAGGCAACCAGCACCACTTTTTCGCCGATACTCAAAAAGTACATCGCGCTGGCATCCGTGCGCCACGGTTCTTCGGCGATCGGCGAGACCGTAGATTTAGAGGTGACGGTGGAATACGAGCGCACGTTGGCACGGGCTACCGTGGTGCCCCTGCCTTTTTATAACCCGCCGCACAAACGGGCCTGAAACACCCTGCACCCATGAATGCTATCCCGAAAATTTCCTTCATCAAGCAAGACAGCGATGAGCTGGAGTTTGAAATTTTCACCCTGAACAGCCTCTTTGCCAGAAAAGACAGTATCAACCTCAGGCTGGACAAGCCACACCGGGTCGATTTTTATCATATCCTGTACATCACCAGCGGAACGGGCAGGCACTTTATCGACTTCCGGCCATTTTCATTTCAGGCCGGAGACCTGATATTCATCTCCCGGGGGCAGGTGCATGCTTTTGAGGTGAAACCGGACCGGGATGGCTATGTCATTCTTTTCACCGAGGAATTTCTGGCGAAAAATCTCATTCATGCAGATCTGCCGTCCTTGAATCGGTTATACAATTACCATCTCTACAGCCCGGTACTCGAAACCAGGAGCAAAGAGTTCGCAGCGATGATTGCTGAGCTTTATCAGGAGTATTCAGCGGCAGAAGAATATGCCCGGGAAGAAATCCTGCGCCTGCTGCTCAAACTGCTGCTGCTCAAAGCCGAGAGGATCAAACACGCACAAACCGCGCAGCACAAAAATACCGGCTGGCTGCGCAAATTCACTCTGTTGCGCTCGCACGTTGAACAGAATTACAGCACCACGCGCAACGCCCGCGACTACGCAGCTATGCTGCACATCAGCTACAAAAACCTCAACGAAATCTGCAAAGCACTCACTGGCAAAACCGCCAAGGCATTCATTGACCACTTCGTCACCCTCGAAATCAAACGCCATCTGGCCATGACTAACCTGTCCGTCAAAGAGCTGACCTACGCGCTCGGTTTTGATGAACCGACCAACCTGATCAAATTTTTCCGAAAGCACACCGGGCTGACGCCGACACAGTTCCGAAAAAACTTACAGAAAACCTGACCGGTTTAACTTTTACCATTTCCACACCCACATCAACCTTTATCCAGCCCCGACAAAAGCCTATCTTGTTGCCATCACAATCACCCCATGCATCAGAAAGGAGATGGCATGCGATTACACAATTTCTGCGCGGCCGGGTTGCTTTTCGCCGCAGCCTGCTCGCCTGTACACGACAAGGAGGCTTCCATGAAATCATCAAACAAAGAAAAAGTCATTGCGTTGTTACGCAGCATCGAGACCGATGACCCGCATCCGGTGAGTTTTATCAACCCCGACCGCTATATCCAGCACAACCTGATGGTCGGCGATGGCATCGCCGGTTTTGCCGCGGTTCTGCAGCAGCTTCCCAAAGGCAGTGCACGGGTTAAAATCATACGCGCTTTTGAAGATGGTGACTATGTTTTCACGCACACGGAGTACGACTTTTTCGGCCCGAAAATCGGCTTCGATATTTTCCGCTTCGAAAATGGACTGATCGTGGAACACTGGGATAACCTGCAGGAGACAGCGCCAGCGAACAGTTCGGGCAGGACGCAGACCGACGGGCCTGTCAACGCGGTTGACCTGCACAAAACTGCGGAAAACAAAGCCCTTGTGCAGCGGTTTATCGAAGAGGTACTGGTCGCAGGCAAGGCAGAGGAGATCACACAGTATATTTCACCTGCTTCCTACCAGCAGCACAACCCGGCCCTTGGCGATGGCCTGGAGGCACTGGCTGACGCATTGCAGCGGATGGCTGCAGCAGGCACGCCCATGACCTACACCCGCAATCACATGATTCTCGGTGAAGGCAATTTCGTCCTCGCCGTCTCCGAAGGCACGTTTCTCGGCAAACACGTGGCGTTCTACGATCTGTTCCGGATCGAAAACGGGAAGTTAGCGGAACACTGGGACACGATCGAGGAAATACCTGCAAGGGAAGCCTGGAAGAACGATAACGGCAAATTCTGAGTTACGACACATCAAGCCAGTTCACACAGCCGGGGCCATGTGTACGTGGTCTCCGGCTGTTTTTTGGGGGCAGCAGAAGCCGGTGACATAGGGCGATGAACAGTTACAGGGTTTCATCAAACACTCGTTTTCAGCCGACCCACTTCCCCTGCGCGAAGCGCCCATTTATGGGACGGCTGAACCTAAACCTTGCGAAGGCTTGTAGCCTTCGCAAGGTTCTGAAGTCGCTAATTTTACCGGGGCTCTGGCAATATGCGCTTCCGGTTCAGCTCTGCGTGCGCGGCTCAAAACAGCAGGCACAACGTGTGGAACGCAGGCGTGCTG
>DRLW01000694.1 GCA_011375275.1 Bacteroidota bacterium | reverse complement strand
CGGTTAGTTTTTGGTCATTTGCATTTCGATAAGGGTATCGACGAACTCAGTTGAGCTTTCTTCCATATCGACGATCAGCTTGTCGATGCGCGCGATGAAAAAGTTGTGGAAAAACTGGATGATAACGGCAACGACCAGACCACCAAAGGTCGTGATCAGAGCCTGAGAAATACCACCTGCAACGATGGCCGGGCTGATGTCGTTTGCTGCAGCGATTTCTTCAAAAGCCACGATCATACCAGCAACCGTACCCATAAAGCCGAGCATGGGAGCAGCAGCCATGACAAAGGAAAGCCAGATCAGATTCTTTTCCAGGAATGCCATTTCAACGGTACCGGCATTCATTACTGCTTTTTCAACATGGTCGATACCACGATCCACGCGCAGAAGGCCTGCGTGAAAAATGGATGCAACCGGTCCGCGCGTATTGGCGCATTCCTCAGCGGCAGCACTCACGCCACCTTCCTGCAGGGCAGCTTTGATCCTCTTCAGAAACTCGCTGGTATTCGTCGAGGCACGCATTAATGTCACAAATCTCTCGATACTGACAGCCAGGCCAACGATCAACAAAAACAGAATTGGCCACATCATGAAGCCGCCCTTGATAAAGAATCCGAACAGAGTGTCCATGGTTCGTCTTCCTCCCGTAAGTTAATAAAAAATAGTCGTTACCGACTCTCACCGTTTTATTAAATATCAGCCAGTATAGATATATTTTAAAAAAAAGTCAACTCTTTTTTACCCTCACACTCTGCACAAAGTTACAATACCGTCACGCAGAAAACGTTTCAAACTTTTTCATTTTTGTGCATAAAAATACACAAACCGCCCTCTGCCAGACCACTTTGCGCACTTCTTTTTTATCAAATTTCCAGTTCAAAATTCCCACATCAACACATCACAGCAAACAACATCACTCTTGACGCAACAGGACGCGCAAACGTTTAAAGCTTTCACGTGCCGCGCGCACTTGTTCATCGCCGAGGGCTTCCGCCTGGTAATATTTTTCCGATCCCCACAGATTTCTGGCAATTTCGCTTTTCAGCCTGCGACGGATAAAATCATCGTCGCGCCGGACCTGTTGCGTATCGACGGAGATGCCGCGCTTGCGGGCAAGGCGCAGAAAGGCGCGCACGAGCGTGTCGTCAACCGTGAATTCGCGCATGAAGCGGGAGGGAGACTCCTTCCACTGCGAATGTTTTGCCGCATAGTCTGAGGCAAACTCGAAGAACAGCCGTTCGCGAATCAACTGCGCCGTCCCATCGGAAAGCGTGACCGCGGGCACGGGGACATCGGGGGTTATGCCGCCGCCACCGTAAACGATCCGGCCGGCAGCAGTGCGGTACTGCTGCTGCGTCGAATCGACAGCGACCAGGCTGTCCGACCAGGCTTCGCGGTAGTACTGGTCGCGGCCGTTCCCGTAGGGCCGCTGGATCAGCCTGCCGCTCGGAGTGTAGTATTTGGCGATGGTGATGCGCACCGCTGAGCCATCCCGCAGACGAAGCTGGCGCTGCACCAGCCCCTTGCCGAAAGTGCGCTCGCCGACCAGCACACCGCGGTCCCAGTCCTGCACAGCGCCGGCAACGATTTCCGAAGCGCTGGCTGAACCGTTGTTGATCAGAATCGTCAGCGGGTGCTCGAATTTCTCCCGATCAGAGGTGGAGAAAAACTCCTCGTTTGCTGCTCCGATGCGTCCGCGCGTGAACACGATTTTTTTACCTGCCGGAAGAAACGTGCCCGCCACGGCCACGGCCTGATCCAGCAGGCCGCCGCTGTTGAAACGCAGATCGAGAATCAGACGCTGCATCCCCTGTTCGCGCAAGCTCTGCAGTGCCTCATCCAGTTCATCCGCCGTGGTCATCGCAAAACGCGTCAGCTTAATGTAACCGGTACTGTCGTCGAGCATCACGGCCGCGATGACGCTGTGAATCGGTATTTTTGCTCTCGTGATATGCACAGACACGGAATCATCAGAACCCGGGTGCTGGATGGTAATCGTAACGGAGGAGTTACGCGGCCCGCGCAGTTTGCTGACGATCTCGTCCTGGGACATGCCCTTTGTGCTTTCGTCTTCGATCGCGATGATCCGGTCTCCGGGTAAAATCCCGAGCCGGTCCGACGGTGAGCCGGGTATCGGCGAAACAACGGTGGGAAAGCCATTCTGCATCATGAATTCGATACCGATGCCGTCATAGTGGCCATCGAACTGCTCCTCGACAGCCTGCATCTCCTCACGATCGATATAAACCGTGTGCGGGTCCAGCGTTTCGAGCATGCCATCGATGGCACCATCGACCATTTTTTTCGGGTCCGGCTCATCGACGTAGTAACGCGAAACATCGACAAAGACCTCTTTCAGCCGCCGCCATTCACGCGCGGCATCTTTATCAGAGAGCGCATCACCGGGGAAAACATAGGAGACAAAGGCAATGCCCAATATGGCCCCGGAGAAGAGTAGAAACAGATTTTTCATTGAGTTATTCATGGCAGTCCTGATCACATGCTATGCTGTCACCGCGCTTTATTCGTAGCCACAATGCCCGCCGCCCCCAGGCCATCACAGGGCAATACCGGCAGAGAAGCGGTGGGTTGAGCCCAGATTGTATGAAAAGGGCACGTAGGCATAATCCAGCCGGTATCTCCCGGCATTGAGTCCAAGCCCGGCGGTCAAACCCTGGCTGTCCAGACCTGTCTGGTATCCGAAGCGCAGAAAATAGCGTTTGAGAACAGCCGCCTCGACGCCTCCGGCGAGGGAAGTCGTCTCGCGAAAATAATGATTTACAGCCAGATTCACGTTGAGCACGACCGCCTTGCGCGTATAAACCGATGGAGCCGACACGCCGAATCGCAGCACCGTGGGTAAGGCGATATTCTCTTCCCGCAGAGCAGACATGCGCCCGAGATTGTTCAGACTCAGCCCAAATCGCACCTTGTCCAGTGCAGGCATGCGATAGCGAAAGCCAAGATCGAAAGCATAGCCATTCGCCGACCGGGTGAGGATGCGCTCGTTGAGCATTTTGATCGTGGCACCGACTTCAAGCTGTTCCGACACCCTGCGGGCGTAGCTGAGGCCAAAGGCGAGATCATAGGCATCGAGGGTG
>DRLW01000693.1 GCA_011375275.1 Bacteroidota bacterium | reverse complement strand
TCTCAGACAGGCGAGGAATTGCAAGGGTCATGCCGGGACCTGCCGCGGTGAAGATAAGTTGTTTTTCCGCTGCCGCGGGGATGGCAAAATAGCCGGCTTTGTATCGGAGTGAATTGAAATTGTATATTATGGTTTGTTGATATTGCTTATTTGGATGATTGAGCGAGGGGCAGGTGAGGTGGGTGGCATCTGCTGGCAGCCATATCGTGGCTGTTCGCCTCGTGTGTGCGCCATTTGGCGCAGTTTCGAGAAAATGCTTTCTGAAGTTCGGGAAAAGATGAGATGCAACGTAGCCGAATTGGCAACAATTCGGAGGCAGTGAGACCGAGTTGTTGACAATCCAGCTACGTTTGTGCATCTGTTCAGACTCAGGCGATGGTGATCTCTTTATCGAGATAGACATCCTGGATCGCGTTGAGCAGTTTTACGCCTTCGTTCATCGGACGCTGGAATGCTTTTCTGCCGGAGATCAGTCCCATACCGCCTGCCCGTTTGTTGATCACGGCTGTGCGTACGGCTTGCTCCAGATCGCCGGAACCTGAGGAAGCGCCGCCGCTGTTGATCATCCCAGCGCGTCCCATATAGCACCCCATCACCTGGTAACGGGTCAGATCGATGGGATGGTCAGAGCTGAGTTCGCTGTACACTTTGTCGTGGGTTTTGCCGAATTTGATGGCTTTATAGCCGCCGTTGTTTTCCGCCTGTTTTTGCTTGATGATATCTGCCTCGATGGTAACCCCGAGGTGGTTCGCCTGGCTGGTGAGGTCTGAGGCAAGGTGATAATCGACACCGTCAACCTTGAACGCCGGGTTGCGCAGATAGCACCACAGGATCGTGGCCATGCCCAGTTCGTGGGCGTATTGAAACGCTTCACTCACTTCGATGATCTGGCGTGAGGACTCCTCGGAACCGAAATAGATCGTTGCACCGACGGCAACCGCACCCATCTCAAACGCCTGGTCGATGCTGGCAAACATGATCTGATCGTACTTGTTGGGATAAGTGAGCAGCTCGTTGTGGTTGATCTTCAGAATAAAAGGGATTTTGTGCGCATACTTTCTCGCCACAGCACCGAGCACGCCAAGGGTGGACGCGACCGCATTGCAGCCCCCTTCGATCGCCAGTTTGACGATATTATCAGGGTCGAAATAGATGGGATTGGGTGCAAAGGATGCACCTGCCGAGTGTTCGATTCCCTGGTCCACGGGCAGGATAGAAACATAGCCTGTACCGCCGAGTCGTCCTGTGTTGAGCAGGGTCTGCAGGCTGCGCAGAACCGGTGTCGGCCGGTCGGAGAGGGCATAGACGCGGTCAACATAGTCCGGTCCGGGCAGTTCGAGAAGATCCGCACTGACCTTGGCTTTATAGGTGAGCAGATCATCAGCTTCTTTGCCGAGCAAGCTGGCAACATTGGTACTCATAGGGTCCTCCATAAAAGTTGTGAAGCTCAGAATAGGTGCAAAGAGAGCGACGGTTTTGCAGTAATCATTCTGGTTATCCACTTAACTCAGCATTGTTGCATCTTTTCTGCCGGGCCGCCTGACAACAGCACGTACCTGCACAGGGACCGTATTCCGGTTTCCCCGCAGGGGAAGACCGGAATCTCCCGGACTCGGGCACATGCCAGAAAAAATGAGACCCCGGCACTGCGCTTCGCCTGGCCGGAATGACAGTTGTCGGTCTCTGGACCAGGCCCGGTTTGCTGAGTCAACTGGATACCCTGAAGTAATCATGTTTAACCGGTTGAGAATCAATCGCTTGAACAGTGCAATATCCGGGTCATGGATTTTCAGGTTATTTCAGGTGGGCACTCGCCTGTAAAATCAGAAAATTCAGGAAGGCAAACTTATCCAAACCCGACCAAAAATGCAAGGGAAATAGGCCACGTCCTGGTGGCCGGGAAAATTCGCATCCATCAACTTCTCTGCGGCTTGTTTTTTCACCACATCATTTCTCGTGAGTCGAAATGAGGGAAATCCCATGAATTTTTGCCTGCTCCCGGGCCGTCCTCGGCCAGGGTCTGAAATCGTTTTGGAGTTGGAATAGGTGCCCGGTTCTTGTTCATGTTCCCCGCCCGGCAGGCAATCTTCATGATGACTTAACTTTTGCCTGATATAGTGTTCATCATAGTGCTGTATATTGGGCCCGTTAGCAGCATCCCGAAGGCGGCCTTCAGGGGTGAGGGAAGCACGGGTTCAGTCAGGGTTTTTTTCTTGCATTTTTTCAGATTAAAACTTAGATTGACGCGAATTTGTGGTTGTTGCAGTATATTTACATCGTGTTGTTTAGGGCTGCGATGGGACTCTACAAAACTATCTGGCTACTGAGGAAAACCCCCTTAGGTTTAAAAAGGACAAATATTTATCGTCGTAGTGTCTTTATGCAACCTGCATAATTCAATTCATTTTTCCACTACCATACTCAAATCAATTACAGTTTAGGAGGGTTCGGATGAAGATGTCACGGTTGTTTCTGGCAGCGGCCATGTTGATATCGCTTCCCGGGATGATGTTTGCCCAGGGATCGATAGAAGGTCGTGTGTCTGACGTTGAGACCGGAGAAGGGCTTGCTGCTGCCAACGTTATCGTTGTCGGTACCTCTTTCGGTGCGGCTGCAGACCTGAATGGTAACTACGTGATCGAGAACATCCCGGTTGGTACCTATACGGTCAAAGTATCTTACATCGGCTACGAAGTCGCTTCCCACGAAGTGACGGTGAATGCCGGTGAAGCAGCAACAGTCAATTTCGAGCTTCAGCCTCAGGCGCTGGTTACCGAAGGTGTTTACGTAACCGCGAACCGGGCAAAAGAGCGCGAAACGCCTGCTGCTTTCTCTGATGTTAAGAAAGAAATCATCGAGGCCAACCTCGGTTCTCGTGATATCCCCCTGGTTTTGAATACCACACCGAGTGTGTACGCTACCGCACAGGGTGGTGGCGCCGGTGACGCCCGCATCAACGTTCGCGGCTTCAATCAGCGCAACGTTGCTGTGATGATCAACGGTGTACCTGTCAACGATATGGAAAATGGTTGGGTTTACTGGTCAAACTGGGACGGTGTTGCTGATGCGACCTCCTCGATCCAGGTTCAGCGTGGCCTGAGCCCGGTTAACCTCGCTGTTCCTTCCATCGGTGGTACCATGAACATCCTCACCGATCCTACTGCTCTCGAAGATGGTGGTAAGCTGAAGCAGGAACTCGGCAGTGCTACCTTCCTGAAATCGACCGCAAGCTACAATACCGGCCTGATCGGCGATAAGTTTGCCCTCAGTGGCGCTATCGTCCGTAAAACCGGAAATGGCGTCATCGACAAAGCCTGGACCGATGCCTGGGCATACTATTTCGGCGCAAGCTACAACCTCAACGAAAATAACCGTCTCGAGCTCTATGCACTCGGCGCACCGCAGCGTCACGGGCAGAACCTCTACAAGCAAAACATCGCTGCCTACAGCCATGAGTTTGCCAGCAGCCTCGATGATTATGATCCTGCAGCGCTGGAAGCTTTCCCCGAAGCTGAAGCCGGTCGTCTCTACAACCAGAACTGGAATTTCGTCGATCCGTCTTATAACGGCCAGCAGGCTGTTGGTGATAAGACCTTCTCCCGCTACGATTCCGGTTTCATCAACGAGCGTGAGAACTTTTACCACAAGCCGCAGGTCAACCTGAACTGGTTCTCCAGAATCAACGACAAAATGGGCTTGTACACGGTTCTGTACTACTCCGGTGGTCGCGGTGGTGGTACCGGTACCTACGGCAGCCTGGTCTGGGATTATTCCGGCCCGAGCCGTATCGCTGACTGGAATGCCACGATCGAAAGAAACCGTGCCAATGATGACGGCTCCCGTGGTATCCTGCGCAACAGCCGTAACAACCAGTGGACCATCGGCGCTATCTCCAAGGCCACGCTGGACGTCAGCGAGTCCCTGAAAATGATCGTCGGTCTGGACTGGAGAACGGCCGCAATCGAGCACTACCGCGAAGTCCGCGACCTGCTCGGTGGCTCCTACTATCGCGATCTGACAAGAGGTGGTACGCCTTATAATGAGTTCGTTACTGCAGAGCAGGCAACCGTTGGCCTGGGTGATAAAGTCAACTATAACTTCAAAAACACCGTTGACTGGGTCGGTGCTTTTGCCCAGGGCGAATACACCAGTGGCCAGATCACAGCTTATGGTATGGCCGGCTGGTCGACGATCAAATACACGTACAACAACTTTTTCAAAAAAGGCCCGGACGGCAACGCGCTGTTCGTTGATTCCGGCAATATCGCCGGTCTGCAGGCCAAAGGTGGGGCCAGCTATCGCCTCAATGAAGATGTACACGTTTTCGCCAACGCCGGTTATGTTTCCAAGGTGCCGATCTTCGATGTCGTCATCAACGACCGTAACGGTGTCAAAGCTGCCAACCCGCAAAACGAGAAGTTCATCTCTCTCGAAGCAGGTATCAATGTCCGCGGTCTGGACGGTAAGTTGAGCACCAAGTTCAGCTTGTACAACACGACGTGGAAAGATCGTGCCAAGTCCGTTGGTGTACAAAATGAAGATGGTAGCGAAGGCCTGGTCTTCCTGAGCGGCATGAACCTGCTGCACCAGGGTGTTGAAGTGGAAACAGCTTTCCAGCCGAACCGCATGTTCCGCCTGGATGCAGCTGCTTCTGTTGGTAACTGGAAGCTGACCGACGATGTCAATGGTGTGTATAAAGACTACTCCGGATCAGCCTCGGAATCTGTTGAGTACACCTACTACGTGAAAAATCTCAAAGTTGGTGATGCTCCGCAGACACAGCTCGCCCTGATGGGTACGGTTTATCCGGTCAGAGGCCTGCGTGCCCAGGTCGTCTATCGTTACTATGCCAACCATTACGCGAACTGGGACCCGTTCAGCAGAACCAATCCCGACGATACGGCTCAGAGCTGGCAAGCACCGAACTACGGTGTCATGGACCTGCACGTGAACTACAACCTGCCGATGAACTTCGGCCGTTTCAGACCGCAACTGTTCCTGCACGTTTTCAACGCGCTGGATAAAATCTACGTACAGGATGCTGTCGATAACAGCCGCTACAACGCCTACAAGGTTAACCGTCAGATCGTTAACCCGCACAAGGCAGATGCTGCTGAAGTCTTCCTCGGCATGCCTCGCTATATCAACGCAGGTCTGAAATTTGACTTCTAAGCGTTCTTTCTGAGTTTTATAATCCAAGGCGGCTTTCACGAGCCGCCTTTTTTATTTTATCAAACGGGTTGTCAGCATGTATATTCTCAGTCTGATTTTTTCTCTACTGCTCTTCTTTGCCCCCGGGGGCAGCGCACTGCAGGCAGGTGAGAAACCTTACGTCATCCTCATCTCCATGGATGGCTTTCGCTATGATTACATCCAGCGGGTAGAGACGCCGAATTTCGACGATATCATCGCCAGGGGTGTTTCTGCCCTCTCCCTGCAGCCTACTTTTCCATCCAAAACTTTTCCCAATCATTTGAGCATCATCACCGGCATGTATCCCGAACATCACGGCATCATCAGGAATACTTTTACGGATCCGTTTACAGGCGAAAAATATCGTATCGGCGATCCTGCTCAGGTGACTAACCCGCGCTGGTACCTTGGGGAGGCCTTCTGGGAAACAGCCGAACGCCAGGGCATCACCACAGCGAGCTATTTCTGGCCCGGCTCGGAAATGACACCGGATCATCGCCATCCGACCTATTTTGAAGCCTATGAGCACAAGCGCCCCTACCTGCAGCGCATCGAAGGCGTCCTGCAGTGGTTGCAGCTCCCTGAGCCGGAACGTCCGCATTTTATCACCCTGTACTTCGATCTCGTCGATAGCAAAGGGCATCAATTCGGGCCCAATTCGCCGCAAGTGGAT
>DRLW01000692.1 GCA_011375275.1 Bacteroidota bacterium | reverse complement strand
TTTTCGTTATAAGATGTTGTTATTATTTGAACGGTAAAAAACAGCCTCCTCGCAGGAAATGATTATTTCTACAGCTCAACACCCTTCGCGCTCTTCGCGCCTTCGCGGTAAAACCTTGCCTCAGACAAAAGCTGGGACAACGGAACAACCAGATGTTTTTTTCCCATACCAGAAACGATGAAACGCTCTGGCTCCTGAGTTTGAAATATCATCCGGCTATTTTTTTGAACCGCCAAGGCGCAAAGACGCTAAGAAAAAAATGAAAGGTCGGGTACTGCTGATCCTGATTTTTCGACATTGCAGCACCCTTCGCGCTCTTCGCGCCTTTGCGGTAAAACCAGGCTCCCGCCCAAAGCTGGGAGAAGCTGATTTTTTTACGGCAGAAAGCGTAAGGTTTTTGTTGCGCAAATGCAAGATAAATTGTTTATTCGGTGATCGCTCATCCCATCACCATCATCCAACAGGACAGGAGGCCCCATGGCCACAGGACGAATCGAGAACATCTGGCTGAAGCGTTGCAAGTCAGGACCTATGGACGCGGTGCAGCAGGCTGAGATGATAACCGGTAAAGGTCTGGACGGCAATGCAGATCAGGGCGGCAAGCGCCAGGTCACTTTGATCAGCCTGGAGCGCTGGCGCGAAATCGAGAAAGCGTTGGGCGCCGAGATCGACTTCACGGCGCGGCGGGCCAATATCCTGCTCAGCGGCATAGACCTCGAAAACAGTCGCGGCAAAATTCTCCAACTTGGTTCTTGTCGCCTGCTCATCCGCGGCGAAACACGGCCCTGCCGGCGTATGGATGAGGCGTATTGGGGACTTCAGGACGCGATGCGCCCGCACTGGGGCGGCGGTGCCTACGCAGAAGTTCTCGAGGGTGGCATCGTCACTCCGGGGGAGCAAGCGGCGTGGAGCGACGAGGGCGAATAACGAAGACTGCGAAACTTTTTGCCTGCCAGTCTCGGGCATTGCAAACGATGCGCAGAGAGCCATGCCGGCACAAAGCTCGGTAAATCCCGGAAAGGAAAATCATGTCAGATAAAAAATGGCTGCTGTATGGCGCCAATGGCTACACGGGCAAACTCATCACCGAGCTGGCGCTCGCCCGCGGGCACAAGCCGGTTCTTGCCGGACGATCAGAGGCCAGACTCCGGCCCCTGGCTGAAGCATCCGGCCTGGAAATGCGCATTTTTGATTTGAGCAACGCAGAAGCCGTCGCCGAGCAGCTCGCAGATGTGGCGCTGGTCATGCACGCCGCCGGGCCGTATCTGCACACTGCCGCGCCCATGGTCGAAGCCTGCCTGCAGAGCTCGACGCACTACCTCGACATCACCGGCGAAGCCCCGGTGATGGAAGCGAACTTTGCACTCGATAGCCGCGCCCGTGAGGCAAACGTCCTGCTGCTCTCCGGCACCGGCTTCGACGTCGTACCATCAGACTGCCTGGCCTGCTATGTTGCGGAAAAAATCGATACCCCGGCTGAACTGAGCATCGCCTTCTGTTCAACTGCCGGCTCGCCGAGTCCGGGTACGATGAAAACCATGCTCTCGTACGTCCACAAAGGCGTTTTTGCACGTCGAAATGGGAAGTACGTGCCTGTTTCGCCGGCCGATCTGCAACAGCGCATCCACTTCCCTGATCGCGAACGCACCGTCCTTCCCATCACCTGGGGAGATTTGGCGACAGCGTATCGTTCAACCGGCATTGCCAACATCACCACCTTCACAGCCTATCCGGGAAAAAGCGCGCGCATGCTGCCTGCCCTGCGTTTTATTCTGCGTTTTGCACCGGCACGAAAACTGGCCCTGCGCTGGGTGGAGAAAAACATCACCGGGCCGGATGAAAAAACGCGCGCCACAGCGCGGAGTTATTTTTATGCTCATGTAAAAAATGCAAAAGGCGAGCAGGCTGAGGCCTGGCTGGAAACACCGGAGGGATATCGCCTGACAGCCGAGACCGCGGTCCGGTGTGTGGAACGCGTTCTGGCCGGGCATTACACCGGTGCCGCCACACCGGCGCAATTGTTCGGCGCGGATTTTATCCTCGACGTCCCGGAGGTCAGGCGGTTGGACGCGATCACAAAAATATCGGAATAATCATCATATCGCTTGTTCGGTTTTATCCCCCCCAAATCTGAGCGATTTGCTCAATAAGAATAAAACATTTTTTTGTGGAACGATGGAAATGTTCTGGCTCCTGAGATTTGGATGTCATCTGTGCTTTTTGGGGGAACCACGAAGTGCACGATGAACGCGAAGAAAAACGAGAAGAAAGGCGAGAACTGCTGGCCCTGGTTTTTACGATACTTCAGCTCTCTTCGTGCGCTTCGCGAACTTCGTGGTGTAACCCGGCTTCAGCCCAAAGCTGAGAGGCCGGAATAACCAGACACGATGCGGGCAGACAGAGATAAAATATCCACGACGGCCTGACACCATATACTTAAAATTGAATGTAGCAATCCATTCAACTAGCTTCTTTTGCTTTTTTTGGTTCCAAATATAAATCGCTCAGGTTAGGTCCCCATTCCATCCGAAGGATCATCCCCCGGCCGGCGGTTTCTTGCGCTCCAGTTTAAAGCGTTCGCCGATTTTGGTGTATTCCGGACCGCCGAGGCGGCCGACAGGGCGAAACCGCTCCATGAGAATGCGCCGGCGT
>DRLW01000691.1 GCA_011375275.1 Bacteroidota bacterium | reverse complement strand
GCGAGCATGGAGCCATCAGCAGACCAGGCGGGCGTGACATCTTTTGCACTGCCGTAAGTCAAAAAGTAGATATCATCGCCGGCGAGGTCATAGATAAAAATATTGTACGCCCCCTCCTGCCCGAACCGGGTACGATCCGAGCTGAAGGCGAGATACTTGCCGTCAGGTGACCAGACCGCATCGCGGTCATCGTAAAAATCGTTGGTAAGCCGTTTCAGCTCAGCCGTGCTGAAGTTGTATATGTACAGATCACTGCGTCCGGAAAAATCCACTCCAGTAAAAACGATCTGCTCGCCATCCGGATGCCACGCCGGCGAGAACAGCGTGACGATATCATCGAACTGCAAGCGGGTAATGATGCGCCCGTTCGCAGCCTCAGCGCGGTAAATGGCATCCTTGCCCCGGCTTTTGGCGACAAAGACGAACTCACCGCGATCGTTGCCGTCGATCTTGCTTTTGAGCAGATTAAAGGCCTCAAACAGGCTGGTACGCTCACCCTTGATCAAAACCCGGACTGAGTCTTCCGAGTGATTGCTGCTATAGGGCATGCTGTAGATATTGGAATAGCCGACACGGTTGGAGAGAAAGAGAATGCGCTCTTCATCGCCGACCAGACACATGGTTGGTTTGGTGTTGATACCCGTCGAAGTCAGACGTTCGGCAACCATGCCGGGCAGGTCGGTTTGCTCCAGCAGCGGATACTTCTGCTTGCGCAGATAATAGGTCCACTGCTCATCAAACTGCTGGTAATTCAAGCCCAGAGTCAGCAGCATCACCTCGTCGAAGTTCTCCGACATCCACAGATTATCGATCAGTTGCAGCAGTTTTTCTTCGCCGTACTTTTCGGCGATAAAACGGCAAATCGCCTGGCCTTCCTTGTACATCAGAAATGTTCCGAAAATCCGATACATCTGGCTCAGGGGGACGAGATAGCCTGTAACAGTGGCATCGCGGATGAACATCTCTGCTTCTGAATCCCAGCCTTCGGACCAGTACTCGGCCAACCCTTCGATAAACCACAGGGGCGGCAGGGGGAAATGCGATTTGCGATGATCGCGCAGCGTGCGCAGCGAGCGCGTGTGCATGAACACGTGCACGAGTTCGTGGTTGATGACATGCCTGAAATCGTGCAGGGAGCCATTCGCCGGAATGACGACACGGCCTTTGAGAAACTCGAAGAATCCGCCGACGCCGGGCGAAACCAGCGCGGGCGTGGTATTCGTCTGCTGAAAATGCAGGTGATTGGAATAGAAGATCAACGGGATTTTACGCGCGATGTTGATATCGAAACGGATCATCAGGCGCTGGTAGGCTTCCTCAGCATAAGAAGCGCCGATTTCGGCGAGCTCGCGCATTTCGGGATAGTAATAAATATCGAAGTGCTCCGTCTTCAAGATACGCCACTCAAAATGGTCGTAATGCACCTTATTACGGCCGAAATAATACTGGCCGGCAAGGGTTGACGGCACGACAAAAAGCACTATGGCGAGGAGAATACGGTTCATTCGAGAGCCTGAAGACGAGAAACGGTTGCAAGCGATGAGGCTGGAAAGAATAGTTCAAGTTTAAAAAATTTAAGAATATAATCCGGCCAGTCAAGTTAATTTTTGGATGCCTTCGACGATAACAACAGTACGTTCACCGGCAATCAGGAGCACGTCCCCGCCACGAAGCCTTCGAACTTCGGTCTCGCAGCAGCGATTTGATGGGCACATCACCGTCCGGTTTCCCCGGGTATCCAGCTAACTCAGCAAACCGGGCCCGGCCCAGCTACCGACATCTGTCATTCCGGCCAAGCGAAGCGCTGTGCCGGAATCTCATCTTTTCGGGCACGTGCCTGAGTCTGGAGGATTCCGGTCTTCGGCTGCAACAGCTCTGGTGCAGGCATGTGCTGTGCTCTGGCAGGCTGGTTGAATAGATGCAACCGTGCTGAGTGAAATGGATAACCAGATCCGGTGTCAGACAAGCAGCGGCATAACAGTGATTGGCACAGAGTAATGATGGAAACAAACGTCCCATCCGAACAACTTCGACAGATCAACCGCGATCTCTCACGGCGGATTTATGAGCTGCACAACGTATTCAAAATTTCACTGGAGCTGACCTCCGGCATGAGCCGGGACCAGGTTCTGTTCTCGTATATCGTCAACATCATCGGGCTGATGCGCGCCAACGGCGCTGTCCTGCTCCTTCCGGATGCCCAGCAGCCACGGCGTTTTGTTCCGGCTATTTCCCGCGGGTTTGATGATGAGGCAGCCGAAAAGTTCAGCCTGGATGCTTCCTGTTTTCGCCTGCCGGAGCTGGGGGATGCACCGGAGATTCTCCGGCCGGCAGTCCTGCCCGGGCGCCTCGAGAACAATCCGAATCTTGCCTATTGCAAAAAACAGGGAGTCGAGCTGATCGCTCCGTTCACCAATTTCGGCAAGATCATCGGCGTTGTGCTCATCGGCAAGCGTGTCAATGGCACGCCCTACGGTGCCGCGGATGTCGAGCTTCTCATGCTGGTCAACAACATTTTTGCCAATGTGCTCAACCAGATCCGGCTGATCGAACGCCTGGAAAAGCTCAGCACGACCGATGGACTGACGCGTATTCTCAACCGCCGTGCTTTTGACGACATCATCAGCAAGGAGGTGACCCGCAGCACGCGCTACGAGTCCGGCTTCAGCCTGGTGCTGATCGACATCGATCATTTCAAAAACTACAATGATACCAACGGCCACCAGGCCGGTGATGCATTGCTGCGCCTGTTTGCCCGCTTGCTGCAGAGCAGCGTCCGCACCACAGACGTGGTGGCGCGTTACGGCGGCGAGGAGTTTGCCGTCATTCTCCTCGGTGTCAACAAGGACGGCAGCGCTGCTTTCTGCGACCGTTTTCGCAGGTTGATCACCGGGTATCCGTTCAAACACCGTGAGAGCCAGCCACTGGGTTTTATCAGCGCCAGCTTTGGCGTGGCCTCCTGCCCCGCAGATGCGACCAGCGCCCGGCAGTTGATCCGCTGTGCAGATACTGCCCTTTACCAGGCCAAGGAAGAGGGGCGCAACACCGTGAGGTGGTATCAGGGCACTCCCAAAACCGTTACTCGTTCCCGCCGGCGCCAGTTTACTCCAGCATTCGAGGAATCAAAATGAAAAAACAGACTTTTATTTCTGCTGTTTTTCTTGCGTCAGTCGTCATCATATCTGCTATCATGCTGGGCTCCCGCAGCGCCGGGGCAGTCTGGGAAAAAGGCAACAGCATCACCGCCAAACTGGAAATATTTGCCAGCGTACTGGAGACGATCCAGCGCCGTTACGTGGAGGAGCGCTCCCTCGACGAGCTGCTGGAGGCTGCCATGGAAGGCGTTATCGCCCGGCTGGACCCGCATACAAGCTATCTGCCGCCGGACAATTTCCAGCGCTGGAACAAAAGCTTTGAAGGCTTCAGCGGCCTGGGCATCAGCTATGTCGTCCTGGAAAACTATCCGATGGTCACCCATATTCTCGAAGGCAGCAGGGCGCGCGAGGCCGGTGTGCAGGTGGGTGATTTCATCACCCATATCGGCAAAACTTCCATCAAGGGGTTGACTGAGTCTGACATCCAGCAACTCATCCGGCGACAGGAACAGCCGCTGGTGCGCCTGACGGTGATGCGGCACAACGTGCGCCAGCCACAGGTCGTCACCCTCAAACGCAGACACATCAAACTGAAAAGCATACCCGTCGCATTTATGCTCACGCGCACAACCGGCTACATTCTGATGGAAAAATTCACCGGAGAAACAGCAGAAGAGCTCGACGAGGCTCTGGAACGTCTGAGCCGCCAGGGTATGCAGGAATTGATTCTCGACCTGCGCGACAATGGTGGTGGCTATCTTTCCGCAGCCTTTGAAGTGACCAACCGGTTTTTGCCGGCAGGAAAAATGATCGTCTATACTCAGGGCCGCGAACCCGGCTCGTACAGCGAGTACCGCTCAAACGGCGATTACCCATGGCAGCATGTGCCCGTCACCATCCTCATCAATCACGGCACAGCCAGCGCAGCGGAAATCGTCGCAGGTGCTCTGCAGGACTGGGACCGGGCGCTGATCGTCGGCAGCACGAGCTTCGGTAAAGGGCTTGTGCAGAGCCAGTACCGCTTCCGCGACGGCTCTGCCCTGCTGGTGACCACAGCGCACTACTACACGCCTCTGGGCCGGATGATCCAGCGGGATTATAACAACCTGACGCGGGATGAATACTATTATGGTGCTTATGACCTCGCTGCGCTGAGCAGGCGCGAGCATGACAGCAACCGGCAGGTTTTCCTCACCCCAAACGGGCGTAAAGTGTACGGCGGTGGCGGCATCACGCCAGACATCCGCGTGCACAACAAAACTGCGGAGATCGATCCGGAACTCACCGCACTGTTTCTCGCGCAAGATAAGTTCTTCATCCGCTTTGCAGCCCAGGTTTTTCTGGAGACACCGGTACTGAGGCAACTGCCGATCCGGCTGCTGAGAAAAAAAATCCGTATCAGTGAAAATCAGTTCCAGGCATTTAAAAAAATGGTACTCGCGGCAGGATATCCGGCGGACGCGGAGTTTTTCAGGGCGCATAGAGATGAGATCATCTTCCTGCTCAAACGGGAGATCGCTTATCTTGCCGGCGGTGAAGAAGGCCGCATTTTCGCTTCACTTGAACGCGACACGCAACTGGTGCAGGCAATCAACACAATGGCCATCTTCAACCAGTACACCCGCATCGACAACAATCTGACCACAGCACTGCGCAACCGGGCTGAGTAAACTCCGGCCTCCCCGGCCGGAATCATTGCAAGAGCTTCAGCAGCGGCTTCCTGTTCGGCGCCGGCAGTCTGACGCTGTAGGCATCCTTGTCCAGCAGGTGGCTCCCCCCATCCTTCAGCTCCCCGATGATGACCGCAGGAATCTTCATAGCGAGCATGGTCTGCACAAAAGTATCCGCGACTTCATTGCCGACAACCACGAGCACGTTCCCTTCCGAGGGCGCGTGCATCGGGTCCAGGCCAAAATGGTCGCAGATCAGCTTGGCCTCCGGCTCCGGTGTGAGTGCTCCCTCGTGTATGATGCTGGCACAAGCCAGTTTTTCCGCCAGCTTGTGCGCTGCGCCGAGCACACCATCTTCGCCGACCAGCACAACATGGCTCACGCCTTCCTGAGCACGGCAGAGAGCCAACAGGCGCAGAGCCGACAGCCCGGGGAAACGGACAAAATCGCGGCAGCGGCCGACAAAACTGCTGTCGTACGCGCGCGCAAGTGGCCCGGCATGGCGGGCTGCGAGCAATGCGGCGGTTTCCAGCCCATGAGGCCCGATGAGCACGATCTGATCGCCGGCAGCTTCCTCCGCTTCCTCTCTTTCCTGCGCCGGCATCTGCTCACCGAGGGCTGTAACCAGCAGAAGTGGACTGTTGAGCTGCGGCAGAAGAATGGTTTCGATATGGGTGGGTTTGATAAAAAAGGTAGAGCAGGCGTGCAGCAACTCCGCTTTCAGGGATTCATCCGTGGGTGTGCTGTCAGCCTGTTCAGGCAGCAGAATCCGGGCGGACAAATGCGTCGCAGCCGCGCCTGCAGCAGCCAGACGATTGCCGGCCGCCTGCACGGCATACCATCCGGGCCAGGGGTAAGGCAGAGAGACGATGAGATCAGCAATGTGGATATCGCGATCAAAGCTGCGAATGCGCGTCACACCAGCGTC
>DRLW01000690.1 GCA_011375275.1 Bacteroidota bacterium | reverse complement strand
GACCGGAATCTCCCAGACTCAGGCACGTGCCAGAAAAGATGAGATTCCGGCACGGCGCTTCGCTTGGCCGGAATGACACATGCCGGGGGCTGAGCCGAGCCCGGTTTGCTGAGTTAACTGGATACCCGGAATTCTTTCTCTGCGCTCACTGCGTCTCTGCGAGAATAATACAGGCTAAAAATAAATCCACTTCAGTTGAATAAGCAGGATAATCCGATGGTTTTTCATTCTCATACCAGAAACGGTGGAACCGTTCTGGCTCCTGAGTTTCAATATCGTCTGTGCACTTTTATGAACCACAAGGTGCACGATAGACGCGAAGAAAAACACGAAGAAAGGCCAGGAACTGCTGGTTCTGATTTTTCTATCGATCCACTTCCTTCGAGCTCTTCGTGACCTTCGTGGTGAAACCCCGCTTCAGCCCAAAGCTGTGAGAACGGGACAACCAGACATGATGCGGACAGATTGAGATAAAAATATCCATGATGACCTGGCACCAGATACTGATACTTGAATGGAACGATACCATATAAACAGCTTTGTCTGCTGCTTTTTTCTCCCAAATAATAAATCGCGCAGGTCAGGAATGCATAAACTTTGTACGCTATGAGCATCCACCACCAGATCGATTTTTCCGGCAAACTGCTTTTGATCGGCGCCGGGCAGGCCGGCAGTATTTTGCTGCGCCTGTTCCGGCACAAGCCGGCGCTGCAGATCATCGGAGTTGTGGACAAAAACCCCGAAGCACCGGGGCTGGCGCTCGCGCGCGAGGCTGGTATTGCCACCAGTGATGATTACCACCCCTTCCTCGCCGAGCCCGGCCTGGCGCTGATCATCAATGTGACCGGCGACAGTTCCCTGCAGGAAGAGCTGTTGCGCAGCCGCCCGCCGGGGGCCGAACTCATCGGCGGAGAAAGCGCGCGCTTCATGTGGTCGATTTTAGACGAGGTCACGCGCAAGGAAGTGCTCGAGGAAAATATTTCGGTCATGCGCCGGGAAATGGAGCAACGCTCTCCGGGCGATTTCATCTTCGGAGACAATCCGAAAATGCAGGAAATCCGCAGCCTGATCGACAGCGTGGCGCCAACACCTGTGGGTGTGCTGATCCGTGGCGAGAGCGGCACGGGGAAAGAGGGCATTGCGCGCCTGATCCACAAAAAAAGTCTGCTGGCCAAAAAACCGCTGATCACGGTCAACTGCACAGCCTTCAGCCAGAACCTGATCGAGAGTGAGCTCTTCGGTTATAAAAAAGGGGCTTTCACCGGCGCCAGCAGTGACCGCACCGGATTATTGGAGCTGGCTGACAAAGGGACGATTTTTCTCGATGAAATCGGTGATATGTCGCTGGACATGCAGGCCAAGCTGCTGCGCTTCCTGCAATCCGGTGAAATCCGTCCAGTGGGCAGCACGAAATCGCGCATCGTTACTGTGCGCATCATCGCTGCGACCAATCGCGACCTCGAACAGGCCATCCGCGCCGGCGAGTTCCGCCAGGATCTGTTTTACCGTATCAATACGTTCACCATCACCCTGCCGACGCTTTCGGAGCGGCGCGAAGACATTCCGGCGCTGATCCGCCATTTCATCCGCCGGGCAGAAGCGCGGGTCAACAAGCGTGTGCACAGCATCACTCCGGCCGCGATGTCGCATCTCTGCGCCTACTCATGGCCCGGCAATCTGCGCGAGCTGGAAAACGTCATCGAGCGCGCTGTGGTGCTGGCGCGTAACAACGTCATCGACATCGGTCACCTGCCACAGGAAATGCAGGAGCAGTCGCCCGGTTTTGATTTCAGCGAAGAAAAGATGGAGCTGGGCCTGCCCGAGCTGAAAAACCAGCTCATGGAGCGCATCGAATACGAAGCGATTTTTCGTTATCTCAACGAATCCGGCGGCAACGTTGCCAGGGCAGCGCGACAGGCAAAAGTTTCCCGCCGTACGTTCCACCGTCTCCTGCTGCGGCACAAAATCAATCCCGATGATTTCCGCAAGTAATCCGCATTCCCGGTCTATTTCATCCCCCCTGTACGGCCCCTTTCTCATACATGCGCCCGGAGAAGTAACGCGGCACCATTTCAGGCACGATAAATCATGCACGACAAACGTGTTCGTCTCACCACACCGCTCTCGCGGTGTGCCACCTCTCCCGACGCCCCGGCGTCACCACCACCCAACCCGGCCCGCAGATGTGCTAAACCCTTCCCGGCCCACACGATGTGAACAGGAACACAAAAAAACAATTTTTCTCTTGACATTATGTTCACCAATACATATATATGGTAAACAAATATACACACCAGCAACCAACGCGAGGGTGATGATGAAAAAACTCACCGAAAGACAAAAATCCATTTTATCCAGCATCATAACCAAAGTGCGCTCAGATGGTTTTCCGCCGACCATGCAGGAAATAGCGGATGAAATGGGAATGCGGTCGAAGAACGGGGTGGTCAAACACCTGGAGGCATTGGAGAAGAAAGGCTACATCCGGCGGGCCAGCGGTGGTGCACGTGGCATCACCATTCTCAACAGCCTCGGCATCCTCGATGAGGGCCGAAACAGCGTTCCCCTGCTCGGTTCTGTCGCAGCAGGCATGCCGATCCTCGCCGAGGAAAACATCGAGCGCTACATTCCGGTACCGGACTATCTGACCAGCAATCCCGGCACCTACTATGCTCTGCGCGTTCAGGGCGACAGCATGGTCAACGCCGGCATCATGGAAAACGATCTGGTGATCGTTCGCCAGACACAAAATGCTGAAAACGGCGACATCGTCGTGGCCCTGCGCGAGGACGAAGCCACGGTCAAGCGCTTCATCGTCAAAGGGCGGCAGAAATACCTCAAGCCCGAAAATGAAATTTACGACAACATCCCCCTGTCGAACAGTTGGTCGATACAGGGGAAAGTCGTCGCCCTGATCCGCGAGCACGTGTGACAGGGACAGCCATCAGTATCGCATCAAACCGTCGAGGGTCCGGCGCACCATCTCGTTCAGATACGGCCCCATGTATGGGCCAAAAAAGGACATGTTAAACGACTCGTAGCTGTGCATGCGGTAGTAGTGCCCGGGGATCACATAGCCGATATAACTGCCGTTAAAACTGCTGATCACCGCCTGAAAGCCCTGCACGGCAGCATGATTGCGCAAATCGATCGCCAGTTCCCCGCTGAAATCGCAGGGCGTGCCGACCCACAGCAGCTCCCCCAGTCTCAGGGCACGCAGCTCTGTGCCGGTGATGGGCAGGAAACGGCGCGCCAGCGCTGGCCGGAAACGCCAGTTGGTTGTCAGGCGGGCGTGCAGTTCCGGCAGGTCGATGGGCAGAAAGAGTGAAGCCAGAACAGCCTGCTGTTTCCAGGCAAGTTTTGGCAAATAGCGCAACACGCTGTCTGCCAGTGCTGTGCCGAGAGCTTCCGCCTGCTCAAACGGCTGCCCGCCCTGCGCATAAGGGCTGTGGCTGCCAACCGCTCCGGCAAAAAACACCGCATGAGTCCCCTCCCCCAACTCATCTTCCAGTTTTCTCTGCCAATAGCCGGGATAATCACCGCTGAACTGAGTGTTGGACGGCGGCAGCACAGTGGCATGCGCAGCGTACGCTCCGGCGAGAGCGAGATCACCATCCTGCTGGCGCACAGCCAGGAGCGAAAACGTGCTGTCGATCCGTCCGCGGCTGCCGACAAGACGGTTGCGCACAAAAGCTGAAGCCGGAAAACTGGCCAGAGCATACCGGGCTGGTGTCAAATCAGCCAGGGCGCGCTCGATTGCTGCCACTACCTGCTCCGCCCACCACTGAACCACGCGGGCATCGTATGGGCCGGCGAATAATTCATAAATCACCCCATCGCCCCAGCCGCCGATACAGGAATGGCTGTGCGTCGCGGAATACAGCACCTGGTGCGGCGCCACCGCCACGCCCCGCTCTTCGAGCAGCCTGTTGACGCGCTCCGTGACCGCGCTGTGCATGATCAGGGCGTCCTGGCTGAGGAGAACCGCTGTTTGTTCCTGCACGCGCAGAGCAATGGCTTTGATAAACAGGCTGTCATGCACGCCGGTAGCGGCTTTGCCGCGGCGTTTTCCGTATCCTGCCAGGGGCAGGCTTTTGCCAAAACCAGCGCGGGAAGTGTCCGGCGTCAGCGAGGCGCGGCCAAAACCTGCAAGCAAAGGCCCTTCCGCAGGTCGCGTGCCAGCCAGCACACTGTCAAGGCGAGCGCGTGTGCTCGTGTAATACTCAGCCTCATAGTAGGGCTGATAGTCAACCTTCTTGAGAGAAAGCACAGCCAAAGCGAGCAACACCACCAGTACACCGGTACTGATTTTTAAAAAAGAAAAACGTTTCTTCATCACCACTCCAACCCTGTTTTTTCACTCGTGATCTCCTCTCGTCACACTGTTCCTGTGGTGTGACGCTCCGTCCGACGCTCCAGCGTCACCGCCATCCAACCCGGTCGATGGCACTGCACACGACAAAAAAATGTTCTGCTGCAGGCGATTCATTTCCATTTTGCCGGGCCAGACATGGGAACAGTGGCAGTTTCAGGGCACGCTGAAGCGTGCACTACAAACGCTCTCGCCCGTCACACCGCTTCAGCGTCTCCACCACCCAACCAGCGAGCAATGTAAGCAATCATCAGGCAAGGGGCAATGCCGGCGAGACGAGGCAAGCGCGCACAGCGCGTCCGAAAATCCGGTCACAATAAAAAAAGCCTTTTCAGACAGGTCAGACCTGCCCGAAAAGGCCCAGGAGAGGAATAAATCCGTGATAAGATGAGTTTTCAGCTCACTTCAGACCGGTGGTTATCACCGAATCGACGACGGTTTTTTCCAGATAGATCAGTTTCATAACCGGGACTTCTTCCGGCACTTTATTTTCCGGCGGCGGCATATACTTCATCAGCTCGGGGGAGTATCCCCACATTTCCACCGAGGTGACGCCGTCGTTCTGTTCGAGATGAATTTTGATCGGTGTGCCCTTGTAATTGCGCCGCAGCCCGCGCAGCAGAGATGCAAAAATGCCGCCCATGGCGCGTACTGAATCGGGCGCGCTCTCGAAAACCTCGGGCGGGTCTGAACTGTGCGCCGTGAATTTGATATTGCCGCCAAAACTCCACTCGTTCATAATGCGCTGCGTGCGATTCCCCGGTGTGACGATATAAAAACGCCCGCCCGGGAACGTCCGCGCGATATCCCCTTCACCGAATCCATCACCGCTGAGGTCATAGATCACCAGCTTGGAGACCTGATCTTCCGGGATCATGAAATCTTCGCTGAACATCTTCAGCAAGCGCGGCTCAACAACCGTGGCTGTCTGCACCACTTCCTGATCAACTTTGGCAAAACGGTTACCCTGAGCGAAAATCTGCAGGGGTAAAAACAGTAACAGCGCGATCAACAGGGTTTTATTCCGTGGCATGAGTCGTTCCTCTCTGGCATTGTTTCCATTGTGTGAAATATCCTCTGGCGTCATCATACAGCCCGGCGCTTTTGTGCGCTTTGACCATGAGGGAGAGCAGTTCGCAGCGTTGTACCTTATCCAGCCCGTTGGCATTAGCCAGCGCCTTTTTCCCGTGCGCGATGGCCTTTTCCGGCGTATTCCACAGCAGGGTCATGAGTTCGAAATGGGCTTTCGCCATTTCGTTCCATTTAAAATTGACCGCTTTGGTGAAATAGGCGAGGGCGATCTTTTTCTCACCGCGCTCGCGCGTCTCGACGCCGAAACGGTACAGCATGGCGCCGTAGGTATCGAGCCACGCCGTGGTCAGTTCATCTGGATTATTGCGCGCAGCAGCCGGTATGGCCTCAAAAACCCGGCGCATGCGCTCCACAGCCTGTGCTTTGCGATTGAGAAATTCGAACTCGACCACAGCGAGACGGTGATGCACGGTCAGGCTGGCTTTGCGCGTGCGCAGTTTCGGCAACAGGGCGTTTGCCGCCGAGGCCATTTCCCGGTAGGCTTTTTTGCTTTCGAGATTCAAAATCTGATCCCAGGCCTCTGCCGCGCGGATATTGCCGCCGTCCCAGTTGATCCACTTGATGTAGTTTTCAGCATCTGCGCGTTCATCTTTG
>DRLW01000689.1 GCA_011375275.1 Bacteroidota bacterium | reverse complement strand
TTCGCGCCTTTGCGGTTTAAAAAATTGTTCAGATGAGAGTGGAACTCAGCAGACAGTGCGCTTTCATCGTTTTTGTTCTCCCGCGCAATACCGGGCCTGCGCTTCGCCTGGCCGGGATGACAGACGTCGATATTTGCATCAGGCCGGTTAGCTGAGTTAACTGGATACCTGGATGAATAGATTGACACATCCAACTTCAGTATCTGCTGTCATCTCTCCGCCCGCAACCGTGCCGCTGCCACGGCGATCTGCCCTAATGCGATGCCACCATCGTTCGAAGGAACCTGTTTGTGCGTCAGCACCTCGAATTTTTCTTCCTGCAGCCGGGCGAGCATGAGTTCGAACAGCAGCGTATTCTGAAAAACACCACCGCTCAGTCCCACGCGGTTGCAGTCGCCGGCCTCGCGTGCAGCACAGGCGCTGCGCACGAACAGCTCCGCCAGCGTGCAGTGAAAGCCCATGGCGATTTTTTCACGAGCGGTGCCTGCTGCCAGCTCAGCGACGATGCGCCGGATCAGCGGGCGTGCATCCAGCGCTGCGGAAACGCCGTCCGGCAGAACCTCCGGCCACAGAACACGCTCGCGCGCATCCGCCAGCATTTCCAGCTCGATGGCTGCCTGCGCCTCGTAGCTGATCTCCCCGCGCAGCCCGAGCAGAGCGGCGACAGCATCGAAAAGTCTTCCGCAGCTCGAGGTGAGCGGCGAGTTTAATGTACTGCGCATCATCTGCAGGAGCAAGGGGATCGAGTCGAGTTGTTGCGGGCTGCAGGGGAGATGGCTGAAAAAATCTTGCTGTTCCGCAGCATTCAGCCACGAAACCGCCATGCGCCAGGGCTGGCGTATGGCGGCGCTGCCGCCGGGCATGGGCACAGGCTGGAGCCAGGCGAAACGGCTGAATTCCCGCATGTCGCCCGTGAGCACCTCGCCGCCCCAGATCGTACCGTCGGTGCCGTAACCGGTGCCGTCGAGAATGATGCCGATGCAGGGCGCATGCACCCGGTTTTCCGCCATCACCGCGGCCAGGTGCGCGTGGTGGTGCTGCACAGCGATGTGCTGCTCCGCCGGCTGCGCCAGCGCCCATTTCGTCGAAAGATACTCCGGATGCAGGTCGTGCACGAGATGCTGCGGGCGGATTTCGAGCACGTTTTGCAGATGGCGGATGCACTCTTCGAAAAAAGCCAGCGCTGAGGGATTGTCGAGATCGCCGATGTGCTGGCTGAAAAAAACCGCGTCACCGCGGCACAGGGCGATGGTGTTTTTCAGCTCTGCGCCGCAGGCGAGCAGAGGCGCGGGCGAAGGCTTGTGCAGAAAAACCGGTGCCGGAACAAAGCCGCGAGCGCGGCGGATCGGCCGTTCTGCACCGGCAACGATGCGTACGATCGCATCATCGCAGCGCTGCAGAATATCGCGGTCGTGGATCAGAAAAAAATCAGCGAGACCGGCCAGGCGCTGCACTGCCTCCTCATTGCCGATAGCGATAGGCTCTTCGGAAAAATTGGCGCTGGTCATCACCAGCACGCTCATGTGCTCTGAGAGCAGCGCGTGCAGGGGCGTGGATGGCAGCATGAATCCGAGCCAGCGGTTGCCGGGCGCCACGCCCGGAATGTCCACACCCGCTTTTTTGCGCAGCAGCACGATCGGGCGCGCCGCCTGCTGTAACGAGCGGACTTCTGCCTCACTGACCCGGCAATAGCGCCGGATGGTCGCGATATCCCGGGCCATGAGCGCAAAGGGTTTTTCCGCGCGGCCCTTGCGCCGGCGCAGCGTGGCCACGGTTTCTGCGTTGAAGGCATCGGCAACGAGATGAAAACCGCCGATGCCACGAATCGCGCCGATTTCGCCGCGCCGCAGCCGTGTGATCGTTTCCTGCAGAGGATCGGCCGTGTCCAGCGGCCAGCCGCGTGTATCGAGCAGTTTCAGGGTAGGGCCGCAGGCCGGGCAGGCGTTGGGCTGCGCATGAAAGCGGCGGTCTACCGGATCATGGTATTCGCGTGCGCACTCCGGGCACAGGGCGAAAACGTGCATGCTGGTATTGGGACGATCATAGGGCAGGGCTGAGATGATGGTGAAGCGCGGGCCGCAGTTTGTGCAGTTGATGAACGGGTAATGAAAACGGCGGTCATTCGGGTCAGACAGTTCGCGCAGGCAGTCCGGGCAGGGGCCGACGTCAGGAGAAATCAGGGTATCGGGCAGGCTGTCGCGGCTGCTGGCGAGAATGCGGAAGGTTGCCGCGCCCTGTGGCCTGCCTTCACTGCATTCGATGCGGGTGATGTGTGCCAGCGGCGGCGTTTCCGCGCGCAGGCGCTGCATGAAACGCTCGATCTGCCCCGGCTGCCCCTCGATTGCGATGTGCACGCCCTCGCTGTTGTTGCTGACGTGGCCGTTGAGCCGGCATTCGTGCGCGAGCCGGTAAATCCATGGCCGGAAACCCACCCCCTGCACGATGCCGTGCACTGTGATGTCGATTCGTTTCATGACCCGGAAATGCTCACGAGTTTTTCTGCGTTTTGACAAAATCGCGCAGCCAGTCGAACCAGGCCTGCAGCCCCTCGCCGGTGCGGCACGAGAGTTCGAAAATTTTCAGGCGGCCATTGATCTGCAGGGCGTTGCGTTTGACCGCCTCCATGTCAAAATCGGTGAACTCGAGCAGATCGATTTTGTTGATCACCATCACCGAGGAACGCCGGAACATGCCGGGGTATTTCAACGGTTTATCATCGCCTTCGGTGGTGCTGATCAGCACCACTTTCATGTCCTCGCCGAGGTCATAACTCGAGGGGCAGACCAGATTGCCGACATTTTCCAGAAAAAGCACATCCAGGCCGGCGAGTTCGAACTCAGGCAGAACGCGCGCGATCATGCGGGCGTCGAGATGGCAGGCGCCACCGGTTACCAGCGGGCGCACCAGGGTGCCGCCGGCGCGGGTCAGGCGGTTGGCGTCGTTTTCCGTTTGCACATCGCCGGCGATCAGAGCGATCTTCAGCTCGTTTCGCAGAGCCTCGAGGGTCTTTTCCAGCAGGCTGGTTTTACCGGACCCGGGTGAGCTGACAAAATTCAGCGAGGCAACAGCATGTTTTTTCAGTTGAGCACGAATTTCTGCTGCGAGCTTGTCGTTTTCCGACAGGACTTTCTTTTCAACGGCAACTTTTTCTGCCATCCGTGCCTCCCTCGTGCGTGTAATTTTTGTTTTTATTTGTCGGTATTGTGTATGGTTTATTTTGATCACACAGGGGCGACCGCGGGTCGGGTTTTGTCCCTGATTTAATGTACAGGCGGCCATACCGCGCGACATGAATGTCGCGATACAGCTACAGCCCGAGAAATTCTACAGCGATTCCGCTCATGGCGATGATCAGGCCGGCCAGGGGATGGGCATAGCGCGTCAAGGGCCCGAGGCTGAGGCGCGAAACCCCCAGGCTCAGCGCCAGTACGGCACCCATCATGGTCAGGATCGTCACGACGCCGAAAATCAGCGTGACAATGATGACGGAGCTCATGCTGTTCTGTGCCGCGGGATAGATGAGCAGCGGGATTAGCGGCTCGCAGGGGCCGAGTACGAAAATAATGAACAGCGCCCATGCCGTGAGTTCCTTTTTGTCCTCTTCGTGGCTGTGCCCGCCGGCACAACAGTGCGAATGCCCTTTGCCGCGCAGAATGCGGTACATGCCCCAGGCAAAATACGTCATGCCAAAGAAAATTAACGACCATGCCGCAATACTGCCGCGCATGGACTCGATCGCTTCCAATTTGAAAATCATCACACCAAAGGCTATGCCGATAAAGCCGAGCACAACCGAGCTCAGAACGTGTCCAAGCCCGCTCAGCGCTGTGACGGTCAATGTTTTCCAGATCGACCAGTTGCGCGCTTTGCCAAGACTGACAAAGGGAATGTAGTGGTCCGGGCCGAGCAGGGTATGAATGAATCCGATTGAAGCAGCGGTGATCGAAAGCGTCAGAGTTTCCTGTGTCAT
>DRLW01000688.1 GCA_011375275.1 Bacteroidota bacterium | reverse complement strand
CCCATCAGGCCGTTATTTGCAAAAAATATTTTTGCCACCAGGAGATTATCAATCGCTTTTTCTTAGAGATGGGCTCCTGTATCTTCTTTCGTTAGGAAGCAACGATAGTATGTATCCCAAGGTGGAAAAATACTTGTTACGGTTATCCTTTCATCGCCCAGACAAAAATTGACAGATAACCACACAGTCCTTTTTCAGCAGGAAATGGAGAACCGCATTCTGCCCTCATTCAGGTCTGATTTGTTGCGTTGACCGTTCATCCGGAGTCTCCCTGTCTGCAGTGCATTTTATGAAAATAGGATAGATTCGAGTGACCATGTCCATACAGGGTAGCTCGTATTCGTATGTGCCGTACCCGGACTCGTCGCAGCCGGAATTTTTTCCAGGGAGGCCGTGCCAGCTCCATCCTCGCCAACCGGGTTGGTCTGAATTCTGTGCCGAAACCGGCTATGGGGATGGATATGACTCCTGCTAATCCTGCCCCTATCTCACCGGAATACTTCTTCTCAGCCCCAGATTTTGACGTATTTATGACATCTGCATGACAACAGCAACGCCGGCGTTTTGTATCATGGCATAACCCTTTAACCGAAAGGAGTGAGTCATGCATACGATCAAGCGAAATGTCGTGCGTTGGCTGGTTGTCTTGGGTGTTGTGCTGCTTGTCAGGCCGGTCCATGCGCAGTGGGAACGGGCCAGGGAGGATTTGAATTTTTACACAAACAATCTGAGCGGCCCGCGTTTCGGACTGACGTTTATTCCAGCGGGGTCTGAACTGTCCGATAGTCTGAAAGTCCATGAGATCAATCCGTTTTTCAGCCAATTTGGCTGGCATTTCGAGCAGCAGATTACGCCGCGGAAGGGTGGGCCTGCTTTGGTTTTTGAGCTCATTCCGTTGATCGGCGCCGTGGAGTCGGGCACACTGTTGTTCAGTTCTACGCTGGTGTTGGGGATACGTCTGCCTGATGGTGTGGAGTTTGGTGTGGGGCCGAACTTGTGGTTTTTGGGAACAGGAATAAAATCATCTCTGATTATCGCTGCCGGTAAAACCATGGATTACAGCGGCGTCAATATTCCCATCAATGTAGCGTTCAGTGCGAGCAATGCCGGAGTACGGATGACGCTGCTCATCGGCTATGCCATCGGGCCGCCGGATTGAGGCAGGTTATTTCCACAGCAGTCGCAGCCACATCATCGGGTTGGCCATGGCGCCGCGGTCGATATCACCGACCATCATCTGCGAGAACAGATCGCGGACATCCGGGTTGCGGACAGCCCGTTTGACCAGAAAGTTGAGCAGAGGTTTGCGGCTGAAAACGTGTTTTTGCAGTTGCGTGCTCGAATTCAGTCCGGGGCCGAGGCGGTGCCAGAGGCGGCGCTCGTACTCAGCGAGCTGGTTTGCGCCTGCCTCGCCGTGCGCGCACACTTCGGCGAGAACTTCGGCAGCGATCTTGCCCGACTGCATGGCGTTGCTGATGCCTTCACCGGATGAGGGGTCGATGAGCCCGGCCGCATCTCCGATCAGGACGAAACCATCACCGTGCACGCGCCGCCGCTTGCTGCCGATGGGAAGATTCCAGCCGTGGATGTTGCCGAGCAGTTTTGCGCCGGAAAACCGCTGGCGAAAAAACGCGGATTCCGTGGCGGCGATGTGGGCTTTGTGCAGGCTGATGCCGTGTGCTTTGAGCGCGTTGTGCATCATGCCGATGCCGACATTGGCCATGCCGTCACCAAGGGGGAAAATCCAGAAATAGCCGGGCAGAACATCCTCGACAAAGTGAATCTCGATGACATCTCTCAGGCCGGAAATGCCGCTGTAGTAGCCACGCGTGGCCACGATCAGATGAGCCGGATCGTGGTGGTAAAGCTGCATTGCGCGCGCCAGGACAGATTTGAAGCCATCCGCGCCGACCACCACTTTGGCTGTCACTTCCCGGCTGCCATCGCTGATGCCGCAGACCCGGCCGGACTCGGTGAGGATCTTTTTAACCGTGAAGTTCTCCCGTGTTTCCACCTGCTGCGCGGCGGCGCGGAAGAGCATTGCGTCAAAATCCATGCGCCGGCAGACGTAACCGTAGTACTGCCGTTCGCTGTTCCGCGGGGTGAAGGGGATGGTGACAGCCATGCCATTGGGGGCGGAAAACAGCACAGCATCGACGCGGGCGTGGGGCAGGGCAGTGATAGCTGCTGTGAGGCCCAGCTCGTCGAGGATATCGACGCTGCTGCCGGAGATGGCGTCACCGCAGGTTTTATCGCGCGGAAACCGGGCTTTATCGACCAGCAGGGTTTTCAGGCCGTGCCGGGCGCAGTACATGGCGCAGCAGCTCCCGGCCGGCCCTGCGCCGATGATGATGATGTCATAGTCGGGTTTCATGCTCGCACGCAGATTATCATTGCGTATTTTCGGGTTTCAGCCGGTCCTGCGTCATGACGCAGCCCGGCGGGTCATGTCGCGCATCCAGAGGTGCAGGGGCAGCATTTTTTTGAACCACGAAAAGCTGTATTCGATAAATTCCGCTGAGTACAAAATTTCGGGGTGTGGTTGCCGCATGGAAGCATACACGCCTTTATGTCGCAGCAAATCCGCAAGCGGGTGGTCTGCCGGATAGCCGCGTGGCACGCGCTTATAGTGCAGGCCGTGCACCTGAATCTCGGGGTCGCGGGTGATAGCCTCGATG
>DRLW01000687.1 GCA_011375275.1 Bacteroidota bacterium | reverse complement strand
TGACGGCAAAGCGTATCGAAGCCGGCAAACGGCCGGGCGGCTTCGGCCTGCGCCTGGTGCAGGAACTCTCCGACAAAGTCATCTTCAACAAAAAAGGCAACGGCGTTCTGATCTCCTTTGAACACAAGCGCTGACCCGGCTTGACTCTGCTTATCCACTTCACTCAGCGCGGCCGCACCATAGCAATCAGCCTGACCGGGCACAACACGTGCCTGCGCCGGCACCTCACTCCGGTTTCCCCGCTGAGGAAGGCCGGACTCTCCCCGACGCTCGCATATACCGAAAAGATGAAATTCCGGTATTCCGCTTTCGGGAGATGACGCGCTCAAGACCACTGTTGCTTTTCCACCGTCTCACCCTCCGTTTCCGAGTTCTTGCTTTTTGCCGCGTGCTGGCGTATCTTGGCCGGCACACCTTCCCGGCTGCTCCCAACCGCACCCCATGGTCACAGCAAGCCCTGAGCCGGCAGCGAAGCGTTGAGCCGGAAAGATTTTCTGTTATCCCCAAGGCACGATATTTATTCAGGAAAAATATGACTTCAGCAGACTTTCTCCCCAAACGCATCATCTGCCTGACAGAGGAGACGACCGAGCTGCTCTACCTGCTCGGTGAGCAGGACCGGATCGTGGGCATTTCCGGGTTCACCGTCCGCCCTGCTCAGGCCCGCAACGAGAAGCCGAAAGTTTCCGCGTTTACTTCGGCAAAAATCGACAAAATTCTCGCGCTCGATCCGGACCTCATTCTCGGATTTTCCGATCTCCAGGCAGACATCGCGGCTGAGCTCATCCGCCACGGCAAGCAGGTGTTGATTTTCAACCAGCGCTCGGTGCAGGAAATTTTCGCCATGGTGCAGACTGTCGGTGCCCTGGTGGGCAAGCACGAACAGGCAACGCACTGGCTTGAGAAAATCAGCGACAAAATCACCAACATGCGCGCGCAGACACAAGCACGCGACCTGCGCCCGAAAGTCTATTTTGAGGAGTGGTACGACCCGCTCATCACCGGAATTCGCTGGGTATCCGAGCTGATCGAAATCGCAGGCGGGCAGGAGTGCTTCCCGGAGCTGGCCCGGGAAAGCCTGGCCAGGAACCGTATCCTCGCCGATCCGGCTGTCGTGATCGAACGCCAGCCGGACATCATCATCGGCTCATGGTGTGGGCGGAAATTTCGGCCGGAAAAGGTGGCTGCACGCCCGGGATGGCAGGAAATTCCGGCCGTACGCGACGGCTTTCTGCATGAAATCAAATCTGCTGACCTGCTGCAGCCGGGACCGGCGGCCCTGACCGATGGACTCGACCAGATCAAAGCGATCATCGATCGCTGGCACGACTATAAAAAAAACGAACCGCGGTTATCACAATGAAAACATCGTCGCGAACCAAACAGTGCTCCCGCTGTGGCACCAGCCTGACCTGCGGCCCGGAAGCCGGCGAAGACTCCTGCTGGTGCGCCCGGTTTCCGGCTGTAATGCCTCTGGACTTCAGCCAGGACTGCCAGTGCCCGGCCTGCCTGGCGGAGAGTATCGCAGCTCGCATCGAAGAGCTGCGCAGCAGGCACAGCCTCGCTGAGATGGTGCGCCTGGCAGCGCCGTACCGCAACAGCGAGCTGGTACGCGGGCTGGATTATACCATAGAAGAGGGTCTGATGATCTTCAGCGGCTGGTATCACCTCAAACGCGGCTCCTGCTGCGGCAACGGATGCAGGCATTGTCCCTATCCCGAGTCTGACCGGCGCTGAGGCGTATTCTCCTGTTGTGTAACGCCGCTGCTGCGGTGCGATGCCGGCCGTGCGCAGCGCGCTGATTTTTTGCAGAATACATGAATTGGCACGATCATGAGCACGAAGAAAATAATGATTTCCTGGAGTACAGGCAAAGACAGCGCCTGGATGCTCCACCAGTTGCAACAGAACAGCGAGGGGGAAATCGCCGGGCTGTTTTGCAGCGTAAATCTCGAATTCGAACGCACAGCCATGCATGCTGTCCGGCTCGACCTGCTGCACCGGCAAGCGCGTGCCGCAGGACTGCCCCTGGAGGTCGTCGGTTTGCCCTGGCCGTGCAGCAATGCCGAATACGAGCGCATCATGGCCGCTTTTTTCGAAAAACTCCTCAGCCGCGGCATCACGCATATCGCTTTCGGCGATCTCTTTCTCGAAGATGTGCGGGCGTACCGCTGCCGGCAGCTCGCGGGCAGTGGCATCGAACCGCTTTTCCCGCTCTGGCAGCACCCCACCGGAGAGCTGTCGCGGCTCATGCTGGAGCAGGGCATGCGCGCTGTCGTCACCTGCATCGACCCACGCTGTATGCCAGAGCAGCTTGCCGGGCGTTTTTATGATGAAGCCTTCATCGCCTCGTTGCCGGAAGGCATCGACCCCTGCGGTGAAAACGGCGAGTTCCACACCTTTGTTTTTGACGGCCCCATGTTCCGCCAGGGGATAGAAATCCGCACCGGTGAGACCGTGCACCGGGATGGGTTTGTCTTTACCGACGTCCTGCCTGCGTGAGAATCCGCTGGCGGCAGGTGCCCCGCTCTTTTTCAGGCTCTAAGACTGCAACACGAGCACGCGGTTTTCTACACCAGGCAGCTGACAAAGACGTCACTCCGCTGGTCCGGTGTGACGAGACGAGGATAAACGTACGTAGTGCACGCCTTAGCGTGCCTGATTCCACCAAGCCAATCGTTCAGAACATAACAATATAAGGATAAGCCCAAATGGCAAAAGAGACAAAGATAGAGTGGAGAGTTCAGAATCTCGACTGTGAAAACGAGGCGAAAAAAATCCGCCGCGGGCTGGAAAAGCTGGATGGATTGAGCCAGTTGAAAATCTACAGCAGTGCTGCTAAAATAGCTGCGGAGATAGACACTGAGGTGCTGAGCGAAGATGAGCTCAAAGCCCGGCTGGACAGCCTGGGTTTTCCGGTACTGCAGGGCCGGGAGATCGCGACCCTGCCGAAACCGTGGAAAAACCCGAAAGTTGTCACTGCGGCGCTTTCAGGAATCATTCTCGCCCTCACCTGGCTGGCGGAATACTTCTCCCTGCTCGGCGAGCCGGTGAGCACCGCGCTCTACAGCGCAGCCGTGCTTATCGGTGGCTATTTTTTCGGCCGCGAAGCCATCGAAGAGCTGTTTGCAGAATTCAACATAGGCATCGAGATGCTGATGGCCGTGGCCGCCGTTGTCGCCCTGATCACCGGCCAGAGCGCAGAAGCAGCGACGCTGGTCTTTCTCTATTCCATTTCTGAAGCGACAGAAGGCTACACAGAAGAGCGAACGCGCAGTGCCATTCGCGCGCTGATGGATCTGGCGCCGAAGACGGCATTCGTCCTGCGCGATGGTCAGGAGCTGGAAATCCCTGCCGAAGAGTTGCAGGTTGGAGACCGTTTTCTCGTCCGGCCGGGGGGCTCGATTCCCACCGATGGCATCATCCGCAAAGGCACGGCTGCCATCGATGAATCCACGGTCACAGGCGAATCTATCCCTGTGCAGAAAAGCGAGGGGGCACAGGTTTTTGCCGGCAGCATCAACCAGACCGGCGCGCTGGAAATCGAGGCCACAAAGGCTTTCCATGACAATACGATTTCGCGTATCATCCATCTGGTTGAGGAAGCGCAGGAGGAAAAGGGCGAAAGTCAAAAGATCATCCAGCGTTTTGGCCGCAAATACAGCCCTGCCGTGCTGGCTACCGGCATTCTCATCGCGGTCGTGCCGCCGATGCTGGGCGCTGCCTGGCAGGACTGGATCACGCGCGCCACGATCTTCATCGTCTCTGCTGCTCCCTGCGCGCTGGTGATGTCGATCCCGCTGACGGTCGTCGCTGCCATCGGCACGGCCAGCCGCCGCGGTGTGCTGATCAAGGGCGGCATCTACCTCGAGCGCCTGGCCCGGAGCACGGTGCTCTGTTTCGACAAGACCGGCACACTCACCCGCGGCCGGCCCGAGGTGACGGACGTCGAGTCTGTCGCCGATGGCCTCAGCACCCAGGAGCTGCTTGCCTATGTAGCAGCCGCAGAAAGCCGCTCCGAACACCCGCTGGCAGGCGCCATTCTGCGCCATGCACAAAACCAAGGTCTGCAACTCTCCCCCCCGGATGCGTTTACCGCCCTGCCCGGCGCTGGTCTGCAGGCGACGGTCGATGGACACACTGTGCTCGTCGCGCGGCCGGATTATTTTCAGGAAGATGGCTGGGCAGCGCACAAGCAGCATATCTCTGACCTGCAGAATGCTGGCAAAACCGTGGTCGCCGTCTCCCTCGACGATCAGCCGGCAGGAATTCTGGCCATCCGGGACGAGCTGCGGCCCAATGCCAAAGAGGCTGTGCTCCGGCTGCGCAGCACCGGCCTCAAGCGGCTGATCATGCTCACGGGTGATAACGAGGGCACGGCCAGAGCCATCGCCGGCGAGCTCGGCCTGGACGCTTTTTTCGCTGAACTACGCCCGGAAGATAAATCGACCAAAATTCAAGAGCTGAACCAAGAGTATGGCGGGGTGGTGATGGTTGGCGATGGGGTCAACGATGCCCCTGCACTGGCGGCTGCCTCTGTCGGCGTGGCCATGGGCGCTGCCGGAACCGATGTCGCCCTGGAAACGGCTGATGTCGCGCTGATGGCCGATGATCTCTCCAAGCTCGAAGATGCCTTGAGATTGAGCCGCAAAGCGCAACGGCTGATCAAACAGAACATCTGGCTCTCGGTCAGTGTTATCGTGCTGCTGGTCGCGGGCTCCCTGAGTGGTGCCGTGAGTTTGCCGCTGGCTGTACTCGGCCACGAGCTGAGTGAATTTGCAGTCATCGGGAATGGCTTGCGCATGTTAGGCCGTACCAGCGCCTGAGAGGCAAATGCCGGAGCAGCACGGGGAATTAAAGTACCCTTGCGAAGGTTGTCACCCTTGTCACCCTTGCGAAGGTTTGAAACCTTCGCAAGGGTGAGGTGATGGGTGTAGAGTGATCAACAAAAGATGGTCAAAAATTCTGGACAACACGCAGATAGAAATTACGGCCGGGCTGCGCGATATTCGCGCGGTCGAGATGTTCGTGATAAAATACATCAGTGATGTTTTCCACACCCGCCTGAATCACAAAATAGCCGCCGGCCCGGAATGTCGCGTGCAGATTATACACTGCAAAACCGTCGGTGGCATCCTCACCTGCCCGGGGTGAAATCCTGTCCTGCCGCGCAACGAGACGTGCCTCGGCCTGCACCGTCACCCGCTCAGAGGGATGCACATACCGTACTCCGCTCAAAGTTGACAGGGGTGGGATTTCAGGCAGAGGAACATCATATTCCATATCCTGCCCGCGTGCCCACGAAGCATTTGAGAACAACGTCCATTGAGGACGCACAGTCCAGCGCAGGCCAAAATCAACGCCGGAGATCATCGCTGCACCCGTATTCGTATATATCTTGACGCCACGCGCCCCCATCGATTTGGGTTGCATCCCTTCCAGAACCTGGCCGGAGATATAATCCTGCAGCAACGTGAGATACGGCTCGAATTTAAACTGCACACTCGCACTATTCCTGCGTACTCCCAGATTAAACTGCACGCTTTTTTCCGGCAAAAGCTGCGGGTCCCCGATGTAATCGAAACCGTCGAATTGATCAGGCAGATACCAGCTATAGAGCTCCTTGTGATCAGGAGTACGCACTCCCCGTGCTACGCCAAAGGTCACGTCCCACTCGATCGCCGGGGTATAACTCAACTGCAGGAATCCCGAGCCATTCAGATCACTCCGGTCCAGCGCGACATCAGCGTGAAACTGTGTAAATGCATCTGCCGGTTTGCCTGCGCTCGCGTTAACGCGGGTCAAGCGCGTGCCGGCTGCCAAAACGAGATCATCCATCAAAATCCGGCGGTATTCAGCAAACAAAGCGGCGTTTTCGATGGTGACATCCGGCCACATCAACGCTGACATCTGCATATTTGTGCTCGGCACACGCATGGTTCGCAGGGCTGTCGCAAACAGATGCCAGAGGTCGAGGCCGGCGGTTATTCTCCCGCGGCCCAGATGGCGTTCTGCCATAAAATTTCCACCGGTTGTCTCGGTCTGTCCCACAACTTCCATTTCACGCATGCTGGCTGCCGGGCGATCGAAGTTATCCATCGTATGATCGATGTCACTGCGATAGAGTTTGAACTTCAAATCAGCCCCCGCAACCGGCGAAGATGCCACGTGGTAATCGACTCCATACAGCCGCGATGTGTGTTCGCGGGTATCCATCGGAAGCGCGGGAAAGCCCGTGTCCCGACCATCGCTGCGATAGTGTGCGATGCGTAATTCCTGACGATCTGTGAGCTTTACTCCCAGCAAGGCATCGACGTGCAGATCGTGAAAGGCTGAAAAATCTACCTCACCGGCACCGGAGCGATAGTTATCTCCCCTGTTGTGCGTTCCGGCCAACTGAAGACTGAACTTTCCTTTGGCGATTTCTCCGCGCAGGAACTCACGCTTGCCGTTGGATACCGACCGGTAACTGGCTCCCAAACGCACCTGGGTAAAGAGCTCATCATGATACGTCGGCTTCATTTTGCTGAAATCGATGCTCCCCCCCACTGACGAGCCCTGTCCGGAACTGCGAAAAGCGCCTTTGGTGATGGCGAGCGCATCGATCTCCGTGAGATCAACATAAGCTGTCGCGGGGTCCATCCGGCCGTTACATGCGGGCACGATTTTTATCCCGTCGATCGTGACCTCGAGTTGTGAGGCTTTCAGCCCGCGAATAACCGGGTCGTACGCCACTGCAGCGCGACTGACAGCGTGCAATCCCGGGATATCGCGCAGCATGCGCCCGCTCCCATCGGGATTGCTCTGCATCGCGGTGCGCAAATAGGCCTCATTGTCGCGTTCCCCGATAACAACCACTTCATCGGCAAGTACGATGGTTGAGGGCTGAAGCTGAATCGTCCCGATATCCTGGCTGTTTGCCTGCACGCGAACGACGACTTCATCGAAGCCGATATGCCTGATTTTCAACAGGATATCAGTGCCCTGCGGTACAGATTTGAGCACAAAAACACCGTTTTCATCAGTCGATGTTCCGCGTAATGTTCCTGCGATCAAAACGTTGACTCCGGGAAGCACGCGTTCTGTTTCAGCGTTGACGACCTTTCCGCGCAGTTCTTCAGCGGAGAGCACGTCCATATTTATCATAAAAACCAACAGAAAAATAGTGTATTTTTTTATGTACGATACCATGATTGTCCTCCAACTGCAATCTAAAGTGTATGGCATTTTACCACTCGTTGTCAATTTGATTAGCCTACACCTGTAGCGCCAACCCATTCTACGGAACGACTGCTTTTTCAACAAAGCAGACCTCACCCGTGAGGGCACAATACAGCGTGCCCGGTCAGGCGAAATGCACGTACGGATGCAGCGCAAGATCGCTTCGCCGGGACTATCCGGTGAGGAGCATGCATCAAGAAGACGTACGTATCCCGCAGACGGCCAAAAGACGCCTCAGGCTTTCAGAGTTCCCGGACAAAATCACGT
>DRLW01000686.1 GCA_011375275.1 Bacteroidota bacterium | reverse complement strand
TGATGATTTTTCATTCTCATGCCCAAAAAAGTGGAAACATGCTGGCTGTAGAGTTTCACCATCATCTGTGTTTTTTTTGAACCGCGAAGATGCCAAGGCCGCGGAGACAAACAAGGTGAAACGCTGGGAATCACCGGTACTGATTTTGTTTACTCTTCTGCTTTCTTCGCGCTCTTTGCGCCTTTGCGGTGAAAACAAAAGACATCTGCAGCCCATAGCTGAGAGGACGGGAAAACCAGACCCGACGCGGACAGATACAGATAAAAAATATCCACGTCGCCCTGCTTTACATCCCACACCCGCCACGGCACACGATTGCTTGTGTCCCCAAACATGCTAGCCCAACGCAACACAGAGGCATCGGCACGAGAAAATTTCCCCTGCCGAACGCCGGACAGAGATTTCACAGCAAAAATAACGCGCGACTCCCGGCAGGAGCCACGCGTTGGCGAAGCAGCTCTTTTCTCATCCGCCCTTGCGGCCGGAATTTTTCTTCCACGATGAGTGCTGAATGTTATGAAACTGGATTTTATAATTCAGAGCGCGGGGGGAAATGCCGAGCAGCTCAGCCGCATCTTTCTGCACCCAGTTGCGCATTTCCAGCGCTTTGAGGATAGCCTGCTTCTCGATATCGTTCAGGTTGAGGGTATCCACAGCGAGCAGTCCGCTCTGTTCGAGGTGGTGCTGGCGCCGGTCTTTACCGCCAGCGGCAAAATAATCCTTGCCCGGCAGCGAGAGGTCCTGCGGCGTGATAAAGCTGTCGTCATCAGCGATCAGCACTGCACGCTCGACCATGTTGCGCAGCTCACGGATGTTGCCATCCCATGAGTGGTTGATGAGCAGCTCCAGGGTTTCTTCTGAGAACCCTTTTGTTTTCTTGCGGATTTCCCGGGAAAATTTCAGCCTGAAAAACTCGGCGATCAGGGGGATATCTTCCTTGCGCTGCCGCAAGGCGGGAATGTGCAGAGACACGACATTGAGCCGGTAATACAAATCCGCCCGAAAACGGCCGGCCTCGATTTCAGTCCATAAATCTTTGTTCGTGGCCGCGATGATGCGCACATCGACTTTGATGGTCTTGTTGCCACCGAGGCGGGAGAACGTCTGATCCTGCAGCACGCGCAGAATCTTCGCCTGCGTGGTCAGGTGCATATCACCGATCTCATCGAGAAAGAGTGTACCGCCATCAGCCTGCTCGAACTTGCCGATACGGGTCTGAAAGGCTCCGGTGAAGGCACCGCGTTCATGCCCGAAAAGCTCGCTCTCCAGCAGGTTCTCCGGCAATGCTGCGCAGTTTACCTTGATGAAGGGCTTGTCAGCCCGGTTGCTGATAAACTGGATCAGGCCGGCGATCAGCTCTTTGCCGGTTCCGGTCTCTCCCTGAATCAGAATCGTGGCGTTGCTCTTGGCCACTTTCTTGATCAGGGAAAAGATCTCCTTGATCTCCGGGCTTCTGCTCACCAGAGGATAATGATAATCAAACCCGAAATTCTTGCCGTAGCTCGAGTGAATATCCTCCGGCATCTTTTCAAGGTTGATCTTGCTGTCGTCTTGTGTAGCCGTGTTGGTTGCCATGTGTTGTGTTTCTCCCGCTACGTCAGTAATCGTATTTCTAAAATCGACACCAGATTAAAGATACTTAACAAAATTGTAATTGCAGAAAAGTTGGGGTAGGATGTTTGGATAACGAATTCGTTACACGCTGCAGGAACTAAACGCAACCTTCATGCCAGTGCTTCAGGCTGAGGGATTCGGCCAAGTGCATTTTTGAAAATCAAAACAAAGATTGAATTTTCCTGCCTGATCACTGCATTACCAATTCGAAATACAGAAAAAGGGCTGTGGTGGGTATCGATGTGAGAAAGAGGACGCCTGTTTCAGAAATCGACAGAAAAGCGCAGGGCTGTGCACCAGTGAAACACACGGTCATTTTTTTTGAGGCGTCAAATCGTCGAGGAAATTCAGCAGAGCGTCCCGTGTCCACACCGAATCAGGGACGGGTATCCCCTTGTCTCTGAGCAGACTGACAAGACGCATGCAGCGCGTCGGTTCGAGGATGTGCGGCAGTTTTTCGCAGTACTGCGCAAACTCTCCGGCGGGAAAATCGGCGAGAAGCCGGCCGTTTTCGAGTACGACAAAGCGCGACACGGTCTGGAGCAGAAGCTCCATGTCGTGGCTGGCGACGATGTATCCCTTGCCGGCTGCCTTCTGCCTGTGCAGGATGGCGATGATGTGCCGCCGCCCGCTGTCATCGAGTCCGGCTGTCGGTTCGTCGAAAAGCATAAAGGCCGGCTCCATGGCCAAAATACCGGCGATGGCAACACGGCGTTTCTCCCCTTCACTGAGTTCGTAGATACTTTTGCCGGCGAAGAGCCCTGCTTCCAGTCCCACGGCCTGCAGGGCAGCCGAGACCAGGCGATGCACCCTTTCTTCAGCCCAGCCCAGATTGCGCGGCCCAAAAGCGATATCCTCGGAAACGGTGCGTTCAAAAAGCTGAAACTCCGGTGATTGGAACACCAGCCCGATGCGGCTGCGCAGTGCGCTGAGGTCATAGTCAGGGCCATGGATATCTGCACCGTCCACAGTGATTTGGCCGCGATCGGGCTTCTCCAGCCCGGTGATGAGCTGCAGAAGAGTGGTTTTGCCCGCACCGTTTGCCCCCACCAGCCCGATCGTCTCCCGGCTATCCACGCTGAAGCTGACGCCATCGATGTGCGCAGAAGGGGGCGCCGGGCCGGTTATATTATAGGTATAAAAGACGTCCTGGAAGGTAATGCGCATTCTCAGCCGGATTTCAACTTGTTCAGTGTGTTGGCATCGACTGAGGTACGGATGTCATGCCTGTCGATGAGTTTTTCGAATTCGTGTATGGCAAAGAGGTCGGACATGCCGGCGATGTGGTCGCAGATGAGTCTGGGGATCAGCTCCTCGCTTTGCGCGCCGCCATCGCGCATGTGGGCATAGATATTCTGCGGCAGGTCTTCCGGGTGGTTGGCATAATTCTGATAAAGGGTCACCAGAATCTCCCTGGCCTGTTCATCAAAACGTTTGACCGGCTCGCGAAAGATGATGTTTTTGTAGATAAATTTATTCAGTTCGTTTTGCAGTGGATCGATTCCCTCGCTGAACGCCACCAGCGTTTTCCGGAACGGGCACCAGTCACCAGTGCTCTTTCCCTGAACACTCAGGCTGCCCAGAGTCGTGGCGATGATGTCTCCGACGAGGATATTGATCAGCCTGTGCGTGAGCCGGTTGCGGTACTCATAGGCATTTTCAAAATCCGTGACGCAGAAGCCGCCATCCTCCTCAGCCCGGCGGACAAGCTCGAGATCGCGCACTTCGGCGATACTCACCAGCCCGGCGCGCAGGCCATCCTCGAGATCGTGGGTGCGCTGGGCGATCTCATCGGCAATGGCCACAACCTGCGCTTCAAGGGTGGAAGGGCTGTCCTGCTCGAAGTGCAGTCCCTCGCTGTGAAGCTCCGGCCAGGAAATGGCCGTGCGCTTCAGACGGGTGTGTTTGAGTATGCCTTCGCGGACCGGATGAGTCAGGTTCAAACCGGGGTTTGGATATTTCAGCTCGAGCAGATCGACGATGCGCAGGGACTGATAATTATGTTTAAATCCGCCGAGATTACCGGCCGGCATGCCCGGGTGGTCGGACATCTTTCCGAGCAGAATATCATTGAGCACGTACTCGCCGAGATGGCCAAAAGGCGTGTGCCCGAGGTCGTGCCCCAGGGCAATGGCTTCGGTCAGGTCTTCGTTCAGCCCCAACGCCCGGGCAATCGTGCGGCTGATTTGCGCCACCTCCATGGTGTGTGTCAATCGCGTGCGGTAATGGTCACCGGTGCTGGTGAGAAAAACCTGCCGCTTATGCTTCAGCCGCCTGAACGCGCGCGAATGGATGATCCGATCGCGGTCGCGCTGGAACGCCGTGCGATAGGGATGTGGCTTCTCCGGCCAGATGCGCTGTTCTTCTGCAGCAGCGCTCAAACAGGCGTATGGCGCCAGCGAGGCCTGCTCGATCGCGTAGCGCTTTTCCCGGTCATACAGTTTGAAGCCATGAGTGCTCATGGTAGATCCCGATTTTGATCTGAAAAGTCCTGAAACAGCACAAGGTCCGGTTATCCACTTAACCCAGCACAGTTGCTTCTATTCAACCAGACAGCCTGCAACAGCATTGCCTTCAACAGAACCGTCATTCCGGTTTCCCTGCTGGGGAAGACCGGAATCTCCCGGACTCAGGCACGTGCCCGAAAAGATGAGACCCCGGCACAACGTTTCACTCGGCCGGAATAACAGATGACGATTTCCGGGCCAGGCCCGGTTTGCTGAGTAAACTACCCGGAGACACAGGCTGCTAAGTTAGGAATTTCCATGTTGAAAAAAAATGAAAAAACACGGCCAGCGACCAGCCTCCGGGCCTGTTGCCGGCAAAGCTGTGTAAAGAAACAAACGCCTGCCGATATTTGTAAATATACACACATATCAAATCTTCATACTGGTTATGCATTTAACTCAGCACGGTTGCATCTTTTCAAACCAGACCGCGTGACAACAGCACGTGCCTACCCCGGAACCGTCATTCCGGTTTCCCCGCAGGGGAAGACCGGAATCTCCCAGACTCAGGCATGTGCCAGAAAAGATGAGATTCCGGCACGGCGCTTCGCTTGGCCGGAATGACAGATGACGGTATCTGGATCAGAACAGGTTAGCTGAGTTAACTGGATACCCGGAAATCTTCATTTTCGATTTTTCCTCGCAGGCTGGCGAAAAATGAATATTTATGCGATAAAATTTAACTTTATAAAATAACCGGTTGACATTTAGCCGGAAAATATCATTATTGAAAAACCTGCCGCCACACGAAGCCTGTAACAGGGAGCCCCGGCGCAGCGCTGCGGCCGGAATGGTGGGGCGTGGTATCGCACGTTTTCCTGCCACTCCGGTTCACACACAGCGGGATTCCGGAATCTCCTCATTCAGGCTCCTGACTTTCGCCCTGAACGACTGAATTTCCGGTCCTGAACCCGATCCTGGAGGTGATTGCGATGATCAAACCGACGGCACGCATGCACCTGTCACCCGATGATGTCCAATTTATCGCCACAACCCTCGGCAAAAGCCGGGCTGGCTACGAAGCTGTCCTCTCTTTGCTCGCCAGCGAATCCGACCGCGACGCGATCCTCGACGATCCCGAGCTGTTCGAGAGTATCACGACACAGCCGGCGCCGGCGAATATCTCACTTTCCCTGTATTTCTACGTCCTCATCCGCCACGCTCTGCGCCACTTCGGCATGGAAAAAGTGGATATATCGGACTATCTCGCTTCCATGCTCGCAGAGTTTTCCAAACCCGGCCGGGCGGAGATGATCAGCGAGAGCAGCCAGAAAGAGTATCGCTATCTCGTCGATATGCTCGCCGCCCTGCTCGAAGCAGCCAACGCTGAGCAGGAATTCGAAATACAGAGCCATATCGGCAACTACAGCATGTTTCTCGCCGGTGTGTTTCCTGACTACATCTACAAAAGAGCCACTTACGGGCGCCCGGGGCCGGATGTGTCCTACTACGAACAGGTCGGCAGCAGCGGCTACCAGCATGCCTCCCGCAGCCGCGCGGCGGAAAAATTTAACCTGAGCGAGATTTTCTCTGTGCTGGCCAGCCACTTTTCGGAAATCCGGCGCGCACTCAACTACATGGCCGACCAGTACATGCACCTCGACCGGCAGCCCAACAGTATGGACAAAATGATGCGGCGGGTGCAGGATTACATCGCAAGCAACCGCATGCGGTTTTCGTGAGGCAGGCCATGGACAACAAACCTTCCCTGTTGGCACAGGTACAGGCACTGATCGAGGGACTGTACCGCCAGAAAACCGGTGTCAATTTCGAGCATTTCCTCATCGGCCGCAGACAGTTCGTCGAGCTTTCCGAAGCGGTCGAGCACGCGGATGACCTCGCCGACACAGCGCGGGTCTTTCTGCGCGTTGCCGGCGATCAACTGCGCATCGCCCTGTATTATGCAGACTCCCTGATCAGACGGCTGGAGAAACACGACCCGCGCCGCGGGCTGAATGAGCGCAACATCACCGAATTTGCCATCTTCATCGAAGAGATCAACCATGCGGTACACGCAGCGTGGAAATTTCTCGAAGGCCAGCGCGAAATCGGCCGCGAGAGTTTTCTCGCTGAGCTGGAGCTGATCGCGCGGGTGGATGTCTATTTCCTGCTGAAATATTTTCTCGCCATGCTCAACCCGGCCGGCAAAGCGGAAAAGATGGATAAACTCTGGCTGCGCCATCATGTTTTCGAGCGCATGACTTTTGACTACGCCAGCGAGACTATCGCCGGCCGGTACCGCACCTCAGCCGTGCTCGGCCAACGTTTCGCCCGCTTTGTCGAGAGCCTGCCCCAGGCCGAAAGAGGCGAGGAGCTGGCGCGTTTCCGCATGCTGGATTTTCCATCCAAACAGCAGTACATCGCCTGCCTGCCTGTCTGAGGTCATCCCCGGGAAGCCTATCCCCCTCTCGTCACACCGCTCCTGCGGTGTGACGCTTCTGTCGCCGCTCCAGCGGCAGTGCACAAGCGAAACGAAAGACCACCTGACCCCGAAAAGTGGCACCCAGGCCGAGATGAAACACGCACGCCGGTAAAATTTGCGACTTTTGGGCGCGCTGAAGCGCGCACTACGAACGTCTCGTCACACTGCAGTTGCCCTAATAACTGTCGCCATCTCGTCACACCGCTCCAGCGGCAGCGCACAAGCGAAAAGAAAGACCATCTGACCCTGAAAGACTGCCCCCCAGGCCGAAATGAAACACGTGCTCAGGTAAAATTTGCGACTTTTGGGCGCGCTGAAGCGCGCACTACGAACGTCTCGTCACACTACAGTTGCCTCCCATAACAGCCGCCCTCTCGTCACACCGCTCCTGCGGTGTGACGCTTCTGTCGCCGCTCCAGCGGCAGTGCACAAGCGAAACGAAAGAC